>CAYZTF010000048.1:2372-4483 GCA_964481305.1 uncultured Candidatus Bathyarchaeia archaeon
TCTATCTTTTTGCCTGCTTTGTGGAGCAGTAGCGCGGCGTATACTGATTCCATTTGGTTTTTCACCTCCTGATTGTTTCCAGGTCTCTCCTTTTTAGGTTTTTTGGCTCAGCCTGAGACAGGTTGGCCAATTCTTTCCGACAAGCTGAGCATCTGAGCATGGGCTTTTGCCAAAATGTCGTTGATAACTTCTGGGGCCGGATACGCACTGTTTATGGCCAGGCTCCTCGCCTCCGAATACGCCCTTCGAAGCAAAGAAACGATAGTTTCAGGCGTCGGGTAGCCTGCTTCGAAGGCAAGGCTGAAGGCATGGTTCCAAGCCGTTTGTAACTGCTCTCGGGTATCCTCCAGATCTAGGTGTAGTTGATCGCCCGCCAAGATTACGCCTTCGTTGTAGGCTGCGTTTAAGCTGAGACCGACTTCCAGCGGCTTGATCCCAAGCTTTGAGAGCATACTTGCCAGATTCGGCGAGACGATGTCTCCCTTTTTTGCCACCACTGTGTCTCTGACGACAAAGACGCTTCCCAACTCGATCTTGGTCTGTATACCCAGTTCACGCATGTCGGACATGGCTGGCCCAGGAGGCATACCAGTGTTTCCGGCGCGGACGACGATGTCGTTCTGGGCCACATCACCTGCTTTGGCAGCAACCATGATCTTTCTCATGTCCAGAAGGAGAGAGAGTTTGAACGGGTTCATGTTGGTCAAGATGATTACGTTCGGACCCGTAATCTTCTCCGAAAGCCTCTCGATCCCGGGTTTCTTGCTATGTTGTAGAGCCAGCCTCATCAGGTTGTTCTTTGTAACTTTTGTCAGTGGATCGTCTTTGAACCTTTTTTTCAGATCTTGAAGTTGGATCGCTCGAACTTTGTGCAGGTTGGCGATCGCAACTACGTCATAGCTATCTATCTGCTTCGCTAGTTCCTCCACCTTCTGAATCTTCCACTCTGGAACCTTCTTCTCCAGAACCGAGACCACTTCTTGACACCTACAGTGCTACTTTTATGGGTGCACCCATCGTCGTCTTAACGAGGACTGATCTTATGTTCCGGGAGCCCTTTTCAAGCTTCCCCTCAAGCTTAGCCATGACTGCTTGGACGTTCTCGGCGATCTGCTCATCGGACATTTCTTCGGTTCCAACGCGGATCTGTGAGTTAAGCTGACTCCTCACCATCACGCGGGACATCTTCCTGTATCTCTCCATCATGGCGTCTATGGGAGCGGTTGGGGGAACAGGCGTCGGCATCTTTCCTCTTGGACCTAGAACGGGTCCGATGCTCTTGCCAACCGAGGGCATTAGTTGGGCTTCTGCGATGAAGAAATCGAAGCGTTTCTCCAGCTTTTTAGCCGCCTTCTTATCCTTAGAAAGCGCATCAAGCTCCTCTTTGCCGACAACTCCGTCGGCCCCCGCCTCTTTTGCCCTAAGCGCCAGGTCTCCTGTAGCGATCACGCAAATCGATGCTTTTCTACCGGGCGAAGTTGGAAACTCTACCAGTTCGTTTATACGGTTCTCAGGCTTCTTCAGGTCGATGTCCTTCAAGTTCAGTATCAGGTCGATGGACTGTTTGAAGCCTCTCTTCTCAGATTGTTTTCTTGCCTCTTCAAGCGCTTTGACAACGGCTTTCTTGTCGACGGGCATGGGTACCACCAAGTTTGATGCTTCTTCAACCTACGGGGTTCAATAAAAGGGTTACATCATTCTTTAAAAAGATCGTCATAGGCTCCCTTATCGATCTCTTTCTGAACGTCCTTAGGCTCCTTGCCTTCAACAGTGACGCCCATACTTACGCAGACGCCAAGCACCTCTTTCACCGCGGACTTCAATGTTTTGGATAAGAGCTTTTCCTGCTTCAGCTTCGCGATCTTCACCACCAAGTCCATCTTCAGGTCTCCGACCTTCTGCGTAAGAGGAGTTCCAGACCCTTTCTCAATACCAAGTTCTTTGACTATGAGTGCAGAAGTCGTCGGCGTTCCAACCTCTACTTCGAAGGCTTTTGTGTCAGGGTCCACAATGACTTTGACCGGGACCTTCATGCCGGCGTACGCTTTCGTCACCTCATTGATCTTGTTGACTATTGCGAGTACGTTTACGCCGAGGGGGCCGAGTGATGG
>CAYZTF010000049.1:0-4354 GCA_964481305.1 uncultured Candidatus Bathyarchaeia archaeon
GACCTTTCTGCGCTAAAGCGCGCCGACACTGCGTTTCTTGAAGAGTGGATGGATGCTTCAAGGGAATCGAGTTGGCACAACTTCAAGAAGCAGATCAAATTCTACGTTCCGGCCTTCTCCTACTATAAGAACCCTCACTTTAAATCTTCGCCCAAATGTTTCCCATCCATATCCGTCACGGGCGATTCATGCGCTCTGGGTTGCGAACACTGCCAAGGCAGACTTCTAAGAACCATGATTCCGGCCAGAAGTCCAACAGAATTATTCAAGGTATGTGAGAAGCTTAAGGCGGATGGGTGTATAGGTTGCCTTGTAAGTGGCGGATGCCTTTCCGACGGCTCCGTTCCACTGAACCGCTTCACAGACACCCTATCTCAAGTCACGAGAGAACTAGGGTTAAAGATCGTTGTGCACACCGGACTCATAGATGGTAAGACAGCTCAAAAGCTCAAACGTGCAGGCATCGATGCGGCGCTCATCGACATTATCGGCTCGAACGAGACGATAAGAGAAATCTATCATTTAGACGCCGGAACAGGGGATTATGAAGAGTCTTTAGAAGCGCTACATGCCGCCGGAATACCAATCGTTCCTCACATCCTCGTCGGACTCCATTACGGCAAGATCCTAGGCGAGTTCAATGCAATAGATATGATAGCGAGATACGCGCCATCCGCTTTGGTTGTGATCGCTTTTACCCCCATAAAGGGGACGGCGATGGAAGGCACGCCTCCTCCTAAACCGGAAGACATTGCCAAGGTATTAGTAGCCGCACGGTCAAGGCTGCCGAAGGTTCCAATAGCCCTTGGATGCATCAGACCGAAGGGGACGCACCGAACAAAAACAGACGCTCTGGCAATAAAGGCGGGAATCAACGCTATAGCCTATCCATCGGAAGAAGCTATCAAACTGGCAGAATCGATAGGACTGAAGACGAGCTTTCATCCTGTATGCTGCTCGCAAATCTATGAAAATCTCTGAGATAGAGGCTTTCTATCGTTCGAGGTTTCTTTTCCTATCTTAGGACGTAAAGATCAGACTAGAAAACCCGATCCCCGTCTCGCTATTCAAGCTTATACTCGCTCTAACCTTACTGCGCATACCTTGTACTCAGGAATCTTTGCAACAGGGTCAAGCGCTGCGTTGGTGAGAGCATTTGCCGCGGCCTCCCTGAAGTGGAAAGGTATGAAGACTATGCCCTTGGGTACTATTTCTGAAACTCTGGCCTTGATCGCTATCTCACCGCGCCTGCTTTCTACTTTGACCTTGTCGCCTTCAGAGATTCCAAGCTTCTTTGCGTCTATCGGGTTGACTTCTACATAACCTTCTGACAGCAGTTCGTTTAGTGATGGCGACCTTCGAGTCAAGGTTCCTGTGTGGAAGTGGAACAAGACCCTTCCAGTCGTCAAGATCATAGGATATTCTTCATCCGTCTCCTCAGCTGGAGGCTTATACTCTATAGGGATGAACTTGCCCAATCCGCGACTGAACTTCTCCTTGTGAAGATACTTGGTACCTGGATGCTCCTTATTGGGGCACGGCCACTGGAGCCCCTCGAAGTCTAATCGATCGTAAGCGATTCCGCCATATATGGGGGTCAAGCTCGCGATCTCGTCCATTATCTCTTTCGGCGAGTCGTAGTGCATGTCGTAGCCTAGTTTACTAGCAACTTGGCACAAGATTTCCCAGTCTGGTCGACATTCGCCAATGGGCTCTACCGCTTCTCTTATCCTCTGAACTCTTCTCTCCGTGTTCGTGTAGGTGCCGTCCCTCTCAGCGAAGCTTGCCGAAGGCAAGATAACGTCGGCCAACTCCGAGGTCTCGGTGACGAACATGTCTTGCGCGACATAGAACTCAAGTTTCTTGAGGCTTTCGCGAACGTGATTTATGTCAGGATCGGAGAGCATAGGATTTTCGCCCATAATGTAGAGGGCCTTTATCTCCTTGCCGCAAGCATTTATCATCTCAACCATGGTGAGACCTGCCTTTTCTGGAAGTTTCACTCCCCAAGCTGACTCAAACTTCGTCCTGACTGAGGCGTCGTCAACCTTCTGATACCCGGGCAAATAGATTGGCAAACATCCTACATCGCAGGCACCCTGGACGTTGTTATGGCCTCTGAGCGGATTCACGCCGGTGCTTTCCTTGCCTATGTTCCCCGTCAGCATAGCCAAGTTGGCCACGGAGATCACATTATCGACTCCTGTGGTGTGCTGGGTAATCCCCATTGAATATATTATGGTGGAGCTCTCTCCTTGCGCATAGAGTCGCGCTGCCTCAACGGTTCTGGAGGCGGGTACACCCGTTATCTTCTCGACGTACTCGGGGGTGTACTTCTCAACGACCTGTTTTAATGCTTCAAAGTTCTCTGTGCGACTCTGTATGAAGTCTTTGTCCTCAAGCCCTTTACGCAATATGACGTTCATCATTCCATTCAAGAGGGCTACGTCGGTACCTGGCTTCTGCTGCATCTGGATCGTGGCGAAGCCGGCTAGGTCTATCGACCTTGGGTCGGCGAGGATCAGTCTACTTCCCTTCCTGACCGCCCTCAGAATCCTTCTTGCTATCAAGGGATGTTGCTCTGTCGTGTTGGAGCCGATGATGAAGATCACGTCGGCGTTCTCGATCTCGGCTATCGAGTTAGTCATGGCACCACTGCCAAATGTTGTCACGAGCCCTGCTATAGTACTGGCGTGACATAGCCGCGCACAATTGTCTATGTTGTTCGTTCCGATCACGGCTCTCGCCAGCTTTTGCATCAAATAGTCCTCCTCGTTCGTGCACTTAGAGGACGCGAGCAAGCCTATCGAGTCGCTTCCATACTTCCGCTTGATTTCCTGAAGCTTCCGGGACACATGAGTAAGAGCATCGTTCCATCCAGTTTCAACGAACTTACCGTCTTTCCTGATCAGAGGCTTCTTCAGCCTGTCAGGATGATGTATGAATTCATGTGCCTTCCAGCCCTTAATACAGAGCTTGCCCTGATTAACGCCGTGGATTCTTTCCGGGACGACGCCAACCACCTTACCGTTAACGACCTTAAGGTAGAGTTGGCAGCCAACGCCGCAGTACAAGCAGGTTGTGAGAACTTTCTTCATATCTTATCACCTCGATCCAACTTTCTTCTCAAACAACTCGTCGCGTATCTTATGCTGAGTGTAGCCGACTTCGTCGAGGCTGTAACCCATCGCTAGGCCAAGAAGCTGTGAATAGAAGAGAACGGGTACCTTAAACTCTAAATTAAACTCTTTAGCTGATAGGAGTTGACCTAGGTCAAACTGCTGGAAGCAGAATGGGCATCCTGTCGTAACGCATTGAGCTCCCGCCTTGTTCATGCTTAGTAGCTTGTCTCTGAGCAACGTGTTCGAAGGTTCTCGGCGACCCACCACGGTATACGAGACTCCGCAGCACTGCGTCTTCAGGTCGTAGTCCACCGTCTTGGCGCCCAGAGGAGTGACAAGACTCTCTAGTACGGTTGGATCTTCCGGATCGTCGAACTCCATTATCTCCGACGGGTTAGTCAAATGGCAACCGGTGTGAGTCGCAACGTTAAGATCTTTCAGAGGAGCCTTGACCTTCTTCGCAATGTTTTCGATCCCAACGTCTTCGTTCAACACTTGCAGAAAGTGTTTGATCTCGGTCTTTCCATGAAACTCGTATCCGATTTCGGATAGGGTTTTGTTTACTCTGTCTTTCAGTTCCTGGTCAGACTTCAGGGTCTTATTTGTGGTGTGGAGCGTCTGAGAACACCCGTTGCACACTGTGACTATATTGAGACCTTTTTCTTCAGCTAACGCGATGTTCCTTGCAGCCACGGTCATCCAAGTCAACCTGTCGGCTGCCCCGAAGACAACGGGATCTGGGCAACAAGTGAACTCATTAATATCCACCAACTCGACACCAAAATTGCCTAGGACTCTTCTTGAGACGCTCTCTATGTGGGGAAGCTTGATGGGTATCATGCAGCCTCTAAAGAATGCATATCGCACTTCTAGACCACCTTCGTTTTCAATCCTTTCAGAATGTCATTTAAGCCTGTTTTCTCAGCAATCCTCTTGAGGTCTTCAGCCTTTTCTGGAGTCAGAGGCTTGATTCCAAGCTTCTCTCTAAGCGTCTGCGTATACTTCGTAATGGGGAATCCGAATCCCGTGGAGATCGTCAGCTCCACTTGGTCTTTGATGCTTGTTGGGGCCAGGCCCTTTCGAAACGCCTCCTCCTTTAGCGCTTCCAATACCTCGACGGTGTTCACATCGTAGGGACACTGTTCATAACAGTAATCGCATATGGGGCAATTCCAAAGGTTCTGGTTTTCGACGGCGCCTCGAGTGAAGACATCGAAAATGAAGATGTTCTT
>CAYZTF010000050.1:0-4055 GCA_964481305.1 uncultured Candidatus Bathyarchaeia archaeon
TTAATGAGCGCAGTAATGTATAAAGTTTAGAGGGGTAAGCTTGGTCAAAGATCTCAGAGACTATATAAGGCTTCTAGAAGAGGAGGAATGGATTAAGAGAGTATCGGAGCCTCTTTCGACAAAGTATGAGATTGCCTCGATTCTGAAAAAGCATGATGGCGAAAAAGCGGTCTCCTTCGCCAAAGTTAAGGGTTTTGAGCTAGGGGTTGTTGGAAATCTCTGTTGTAGGAGAGATTTTGTAGCCAAGGGATTTGGAATCTCTCCAAAGCAACTCACGAGCCGAATTATTCGGGCCGCGAAGGCTCCAATCGAGCCGAAGGTCTTCAACAATGGCGTCTCCCAGGAATTAGAGGTTGAAGAGGCGGATCTCTCTCGCGACTTGCCAATCTTGACGCACCATGATCATGACCGTGGCCCATATGTTACGAGTAGCATCATCGTAGCTAAGGACCCTGAAACCGGTCGCGCAAACGCGTCTTATCACAGGATGCTGTTAGCCGGAAAAAAGAAGCTTGTAGCCCGTTTGGTTGAAGGACGTGACCTCCACACCTTCTATTCAAAGTCGAGAAGCCTTGGTAAACCGCTGGAGGCGGCGGTGGTCATCGGGGCTCCTTTGCAACTCCTAATTGCAGCCGCGATGTCCTATGGAGATGTCTGCGAACTTAACTTAGCAGGCGGTCTGGTTGAAGCCCCGCTGGAGTTGGTGAGATGCAGAACGATCGGTGTTGAAGTCCCCCGTTATGCCGAGATCGTGCTTGAGGGACGACTGCTTCTGGATCAAGCTGAAGAGGGGCCTTTTGTCGATATTACGGGAAGCTACGATGTTGTGAGGGAACAGCCTATCTTCGAGGTTAAATTGATCACTAGAAGGGACGACGCTTTCTATCAGGCGATCTTGCCGAGTGGACAGGAGCACAGGCTCTTGATGGGCATGCCTAAGGAAGCCCAAATATGTGACAAGGTGGAAGCGGTTAGTGATGTTGTTGGGGTCGCCTTAACGCCGGCGGGTTCGAATTGGTTGGACGCTGCGATTTCCATTAGGAAGAGACACCCGCAAGAGCCTTATCTCACGGCTATGGCGGCGATTACGGCGCATTACAGTCTCAAGAGGGTTGTGATCGTTGACGAGGATGTAGATGTCAATGATGCGTTATCGGTGGAAAAGGCGGTTTTGGAGCGGGCGCACCCGGTGGAAGACTATTTTGTGTTAAAGAATGTTAAGGGTTCAACGCTGGATAAGAGCGGAATTCGCTCGGAAGGAGCTGAATTGCCACCGGCCAAAATCATTATTGACGCGACGATCAAGGGAAAAAAGGAGTTCTTCGAGACGGGAAAGATCCCATCGTCCTAACGCCTTTTCATGGTTAAACAGTGTGGTTTCGGGGCCCAAGAGATTCATGGGCTTCTGCTATTTGGGAGACAAATTTTTGAGGACAACGCGCCAGACATCCTGAGCGACCTCGCTAACAGTACGCTCTCCACCTATGACATGCCATCTGAACTTTTTTGCTAGCGTCAGGTAGCTGGATCGGACGCGTTCTAGGAAGGCTTTATCCCTCTCATATACGTCGCTTCCAATCGTTCTCTTGAAGTGAGTTTTGACGGAGACATCGATGACAATCACTAGGTCAGCTTCAGGTAGGCCTCTTTCAAGGCTTAGCATCCAGTCCAGATCAAGCTTATTAGCTAAGCCGTATGCGAGACCGCTTGGTGTGTAACGGTTCGCTACGACCGCTTTCCCCTCTTTGAGCCACTTCTCAATCTCGTTTTTCCGCTCCCAACGGTTAGCAGCATACAGGAATTGTCGGATCTCAGGTCTGAAATCGCGTTTTCCGTCGAGGAATTTCCGTATCTCCATGCCGATGGGAGTGGCGTAGTCCGGGAAAGATATGGGCACGGCGTCGTAACCTTCCTTCAAAAGTTTTCCTAAGAGGAGGTTGGCGTTGGTACCCTCACCAGACCCGTCTATTCCTTCGATGCAGATGAGGAAGCCCTTCAATCTCGTCGCCCCCATTTGACTGGGTTTCTCGCATTTTGTCTTGAAAGTGGCAGCATATCTGTCTTTTTATCTGTTACTCTAGAGAGTAGTTTTATCTTACAATTTGAAAAGGTTATTTGGTCAGCGCATATGTCGAAAAAAGAGACGCTTTTACCATTTATTGAGGGCTTTCCGCAGGCAGAGGAGCCTGTGGTCATTGTCGATAGCAACGAAGCAACGACCGCAAGGAGGATAGTTAAGGGTCTAAAAGACGCCGGGGCCTCTGTGAGAATCCTTCCCTTGGAAAAAGGAGACTACATTGTATCCGATGTCTGTGTACTTGAGAGAAAGACCGTCTCAGATTTTGTTCAGACTTTGACGCAAGGAAGGCTTTTTGAGCAGTTGACAGCGCTGAAGGAAGCCTATGAGCATCCATTGCTTGTGCTTGAAGGGGAGTTGCAAAGTATCTTTGAGTTTCGCGGCGTGCGGCCGAGAGCTATCTGGGGCGCTTTATTCTTCTTGGCGAGGAATGGCATCCCGATCGTGCCGACGGCGGATTGGATGGGAACAGTAGACCTCATCTATACGGCGGCTAGACAGGAGCAACTCGTCGAGAAGAGAAAGGCTGCTGTGCGACCGTTAAAGAGAATAAAGACGCTGGAGGAAGCCCAGCTTTATCTGATGTGTGGAATACCTCTAATCGGGGGCGAAAAGGCGAAGGCGCTACTCGGTAGATTTGAATCCCCACTAAACGCCTTCATCCACATCGAGGAATGGGACGATGTGAAGGGCATAGGAAAGAAGATAAAGGAACAGGCGAAGAAGGTTTTGGCCACGCCGTTCCAATTAGACTCGCCTTGAGAGACGCAGACTCAAGCGTCGGGTATAGATTTTATAATTCGTTCAACAGAGACTATAGCCTGAGGACTGAGTTATGAGCGGAGACGAAGCTCTGAAGCGGATGGCCGACCTCCTTCGACAAGGTGCCACGCTCCTAGACATCGAGTGCCCGGTCTGCCACTCACCAATTTTTAAGCTCAAGAGCGGCGAGATGTACTGCGCCACGTGCCAGAAGATAGTGAGGGAGGAGAAGGAGGTCACAAAGACCACGCAAGGCGTACTCATGGATTCGTTAAACCGAACGATCTTGAAGAAGCTGGAGGAACTGAATAGCTTGATCGTGGCTGAGTCTGATCAGGAGAGGCTTGCAGCTCTTCTCAAAAATCTGGCGATGTGGCTGGAAGCGTTGGAGAGAGTGAGGCGCCTAGAGAAGCTCTAGCTTCTATCCCTTTATGACTTCCAAGACGGATACGACGTTCCATATCCTAGTTCTAGTGTAAGGCGGCATATTCGGATCCTGACTGATGTCGTCGAGTATGCTTATGGCGTTCGCGGCTCTAACGGCTTGGGCCAGCTTCGTGGAGTTTAGTAGGTCCGAGGCCTCCTTGGCGGCCCTCCGAATATTCCTCGGTGTCGTGCGGTCCTCACTGATTACTGACAGGATGGCATTGGCCTGTTTAATTCGATCATCGTATTCAGAGAGACGTTTCTTCTGGGAAACCATAAAAAACCCTCTAGAATTTAGATTAAGAGTATGAGGTTGTGCGTATTAAATAAGGGTTGTCGTAATTGTTAGATGTTTTTCCTCGTCTTTAACATTTTTCTCGAATTAGGGAAGAAGTAATCTCTGGCGAGTCTTGCAATAAGTCGCAGACAGGAGTTGAGGTGAAGCGTGGGCTCAGGCCAGTGATTTCAGAATGTTTTCGGCAATTCTTATGTTTCCTGCGGCTATAAGAGAAAGACGCTCCTTCGACTTCAATTCAATGTCTGGTATGAGACCTTCAGGCGTGAATAGTAGGCCACCTGATTCCTTGAGAATTAGGAAGGCTGCTGCTACGTCTACCACCCGCATTCTATTCCGGATGTCGATGAATGCGTCTAGACTGCCAGCGGCTACGTAGCAGATTTCCAACGCAACGGCGCCAAATTGGCGGAATCGTCTCGTCTTTGTGAGGATGTTGAACAAACGTTTTATCATAAGCTCGTTCTTCGGAGCGCCCAAATCGATTCCGATCAA
>CAYZTF010000051.1:0-4035 GCA_964481305.1 uncultured Candidatus Bathyarchaeia archaeon
CAAAACAAGCATGGGTGCACACTAGATGGTGGTCAGAAAGACTACTGTTCCAATGGCTCAACAGGATCCAGATGCAAGGATCCGGAACTTCGACGAAGTTGCCCTAGGATACTCAGCGGAGCAAGCAGTCGAAGAAGCGAAAAGGTGCCTCCAGTGCAAAGACCGGCCATGCGTATCAGGCTGTCCCGTAGAAGTCGATATTCCTGCTTTCATAAGACTCATTGCTGAAAAAAGGTTTACGGAGGCTATTAGGAAGATCAAGGAGACAAACAACCTGCCTGCCATCTGCGGACGAGTGTGTCCACAAGAGGAGCAGTGCACAAAGCATTGTACTCTAGGGAAGAAGTTTGAGCCCGTGGCGATAGGTAGGCTTGAACGCTTTGTAGCCGACCTCGAGCTTGAAAACGGGTTGCCGCCTGTTCCAAGGACTAAACCAAGCGGGAAGAAGGTTGCCGTTGTCGGGTCTGGGCCTGCTGGATTGACGGCGGCCGCGGACTTAGCTAAGCTTGGCCATGAGGTGGTTCTATTCGAAGCTCTCCACAAAGCTGGAGGGGTATTGATGTACGGCATTCCCAATTTTAGGCTTCCGAAAGAGGTGGTCAGGGCAGAGGTCGGTTACGTTATGAGTCTTGGCGTCAAGCTGGAAACCGACGTAGTAATAGGCAAGTTGTACAGTGTTGATGAATTGCTTGAATGCTTCGACGCCGTTTTTATCGGCACTGGTGCTGGTCTACCGCATTTCATAGGAATTCCCGGCGAGAATTTACCGGGCATTTACTCGGCCAACGAGTTTCTGATAAGGGCAAATTTGATGAAGGCCTATCTCTTTCCGGAATATGATACGCCTATCAAGGTTGGTAGACGGGTCGTGACGGTCGGTGGCGGCAACGTTGCCATGGACGCTGCTAGAACGGCTCTTAGGCTAGGAGCTGAAGAGTCCCTGATCCTTTACCGAAGGACAGAGAGTGAGATGCCCGCTAGAATTGAAGAGGTCAAACGCGCTAAAGAGGAGGGCGTGAAGTTCCAACTTCTAAGCCAGCCAGTGAAAATTCTGGGAAGCGATTGTGTTCAAGCAATAGAGTGCATAAGGATGAAACTTGGCGAACCAGACGAGAGTGGCAGAAGAAGGCCGGTCCCTGTTAAGGGAAGTAATTTTGTTTTGGACACAGACCTCATAGTCGTCGCCATAGGTCAGGGGCCAAACCCCTTAATTCCCAAATGTACCCCCTGTCTTAAAACGAACAGTAACGGTACCATTCAAGTGGATGAGGGGACCTGTATGACTTCGAAGGGAGGCGTCTTCGCAGGCGGCGACATCGCCACGGGGGAGGCGACTGTTATTCAAGCTATGAGCGCTGGCAAGAGGGCCGCTGAATCGATTCATGAATACATTACCCGTAAAGATCGTAAGGCAACAAGTTCCTGACATCGACTGACCGACGAAACGGAAAAAAGGTATCTTTCTTCAAACTCAGCGGTCGATAATAACAGATTCTCCTGCTTTGCAGTGCAAGAGATGAACAAAAGACAAAACTCGTTATAGAGATGATTTATCAAGAGAATCATTTACTGCACAATTAGCTTCTGGATACGGTGATTCAAAGTATCCGCCACATAGATGTTTCTTTTGATATCTACAGTGATGCCGAATGGTGCTGCGAATTCTCCGTCTGCCTTGCCCCTTTTGCCAATCTTAAAGAGAAATCGACCAGCGGGGTTGAATTTCTGGATGCGGCAATTGTTTGCCTCAGCCACGTATATGTTTCCTTGCTTGTCCAAGGCGATGCCGCGAGGCCAATTTAGCTCGCCTTCTTTGCTGCCGTATTTGCCGAATCTAAGTAGGAATCTGCCTTTAAGGTCGAATTTCTGAACAACACTGTTTCGAGTGCTGGTGACATATATATTTCCTTGTTCATCGATTGCGGCATCGCTTGGCACCCTGAACTTTCCGTCCCCCTCCCCCCATTCGCCAAACTTCAACAGGAAGTTGCCTTGCGAATCAAGCTTCTGGATGCGATGGTTCAAAGTATCGGTTACATAGATGTTTCCCTGTTCATCCAAGTCTACGCTATAGGGATTCTTGAATTCCCCATCCTTGCTTCCTTTTCGTCCGAACTTGAATAGGAAGTTTCTTTGAGAGTCAAATACTTGGATGCGGTGATTGCAGGTGTCTGCTATGTAGATTCTTCTTTGTCTATCCAGAGCGATGCCACATGGATTCTTGAACTCTCCATCATCGCCTCCCTTCTTTCCAAGCTTCATAACGAATGTGCCTTCCGGGTCTAGTTTCTGGACACGGTGGTTTCCCTGCTCCACCACATACAGATTTCCCTGCTCATCTAGGTCAACAGCGTATGGGCTTTGAAATTCCCCGTCTTTACTTCCTTTTCTTCCAAATTTGACGACAGAAACAATTTTGTACATTTTTAGCCGACTATTAATTTAGTTACGGTAAGAAATAAGGAGTCTTTCGAAGACGCAAATAGATCTGTTGCGCCTCTCTAATACGCTTCTGGTGGACATGTACAGACAGGTCCGCGAGATGACCTCCGTAGCCGCGCGCGATCGCAAGCCATTCTAGTTTCCTCATTCTGTTGGACTGGCTTAAATCAGACTTCTCACTCAGTGTCAGCCGATTCGATGTTGGTTGCTAGGACTGCTTCTTTCCTCTGATCGGAGGAAAGTTCAACCTGCTGAAGGCGCTTCTATGTTGGAGGAGGTTGAAGTTGCCGGAAAAAGGTTGATGAGCCTATATATAGCCCCCCCACCCCCATGCAAAAGAGAGGGGAAGTATATGGAAGTCCAGACTATCATTGCCTTCGGAAGATTCGAGTTCATAACGTCGAGCATGCCGGTTTCTCTGTTAATTCATCAGAAAAAGTCGATTCCAAAAAACTAAGGAAGCATATGAAACTTTAGATTTTGGTAGCCCGGGGGAGATTCGAACTCCCGTCGGCGGGTCCAAAGCCCGCTATTCAAGGGTATAAGGACCTTGCTTGACCGCTACACTCGGCAAAGATTTTTCTCTTCCACCGGGCTTTCCCGGGCTAATGTGAGCATTTACGCCCTAACCTTTTGAATTTTTCTCTAAACCTTTTTGAGAAAAAGACCCAACCTTGCAAGCTTTTCAAGAAAAGTACTTAAGTGAGGTTGAAGGGCTTTCCTTCGCTCAAAATCTTCTTCGGCACCTTCTCCTCCCACTTCTTAAGGAAAGATAGATCTTCCTTCTTCGACCGTAGTTCATCGGGCAACATATGTGGTATCTCGTCGATGACGGGATACCAGCGGTTGCAAGCCGAACAGGTTATCAGCCCTTCTACGACTTCCTCCTTCTCATCAAAGACGTCTAAATCTAGCGGCGAGTGCTTACATATGGGACAGGCCAGAATTTCCATGAGTTTGCGCTTCAAATTTCTTCCTCCAGATGCCGTGCTATGTCTAACTCTAATTACTATTTCAACTATATGTACGTCGATTGCTTTAATCTAACCGATTCACCGATTCGCGCTGACTTCAATGCGGCTTCCGCAATCTCTAAAGCTCTTAATCCGTCGAGACCCGTAACCTGTGGGTTCATGTCCCGAATAACACATTCAGCGAAGTGTTCAAGCTCCAAACTCAATGGCTCTTTCCAGCTGTAGGTAGGGCTGACCTGTTTGTCTGCATCCTCAATAAGGATCTTCTGTGTAATGTAGTCCACCGTCGCCATTGCGTCACTTCCCGTCACCGTCAACTCTCTTATCTTACGTGGTGTAAGCCAATTTGCCTCAACGAATGCCGTCTGGTTGTCCTTGAAGCCAAGGATTATCTGGGCGTAGTCTTCAAACCTGTGAACCAGTCTTCCCACTCTGGCGTACACGCTTGTAGGCTCCGAGTTGAACATGAATCTCATGATGTCTATGTCATGGATAGCGGCATCCTTGACGACTCCTACATCTCCAACTCTCTCGGGCCATCTACCAACCCTCCTAGCAAAAGCTAACACAATCTCTCCGAGACTCCCGTCTTCTATCAGGGCTTTCATCCTTTGGATGC
>CAYZTF010000052.1:0-4005 GCA_964481305.1 uncultured Candidatus Bathyarchaeia archaeon
GTCGTCGTCGGAAACATGTCTGGTGGCAGATTTGTAGGCCAAGAGCATGTCGCCGCCCTGATGGCGGATCACCTAGGCCTGAATCCGACACCTGCCGTCAGAGTTGAGGCGGCGTGCGCTTCGGGCGGGGTCGCCCTCCGGGAAGGTTATATGGCAGTGGCATCAGGTTTCTACGACCTGGTCGCCGTGGGCGGGGTTGAGAAGATGACGGACATATACGGCAGTGGAGCAACCTCCGCTCTGGCTGGGGCGATGGATTTTGAGTGGGAAGCCTACTTCGGCACCACTTTCGCCGGCATCTATGCGCTAATCGCCCAACGATACATGCATGAGTACGGTCTGACTAGGGAACAATTGGCCAAGGTCGCCGTGAAGAACCACTATCACGCCAGCTTCAATCCTTTAGCCCACTTCCAGAACCGCATAAAAGTTGAAGACGTCTTAACCTCCAGATTGGTCGCAGATCCTCTGAGGCTTCTGGACTGTTCTCCAATCTCAGACGGTGCGGCGTGCGTGCTCCTAGCCCCGGCCGAAGACGCAAGAAAGTATACGGACACACCAATCATAATAGAGGCGTCGAAACAAGCTTCTGGAACGCTCAGCCTCTTCATGAGGAAGAACATATGCACCATCGAGGCTACAACCGAGGCGGCGAATCAGGCTTTTAAAGACTCAGGCACATCTAGGAAAGACATCGACGTAATCGAAGTTCACGACTGCTTCACCATAAGCGAGATACTATCGTTGGAGGACTTGGGCTTTTGCGAGAAGGGCAAAGGGGGAAAGCTCTACGATGACGGACAAACATACTCCGACGGCGACCTCCCGGTCAACACCGACGGGGGACTGAAGGCTTCTGGACACCCTGTTGGAGCAACCGGCGTCAAACAGATAGTTGAGCTGGTAAAGCAGTTGAGAGGAGAAGCGGAGAAGGGAAGACAAGTGAAGGGCGCAGAGATCGGATTGGCGCATAATCTCGGAGGCTCAGGGGCCACCGTAGTTGTAACCATATTGAGGAGGGGCGATTGATGTCTTTCCTCGGCGTTCCATCCCACTGGAGAAGATACAAAGAACGCTACAGACTGATGGGTTCTAGATGCCTGAACTGCGGGAACATCTTCTTCCCCCCGACGAAGGTCTGTCCAAACTGCCGAAGAGAAGGCAGATTGGAAGACTTGGAGTTCTCCGGAAAAGGGAAAGTTCACAGCTTCACCATCATAAGATTCGCTCCGGAAGGATTCACAGAGTACGCTCCGTACGCGATCGGCTTAATAAAACTGGACGAAGGACCATCGGTCATATCGCAGATCGTGGAGTGTGGCTTTGAGGACATTCACATAGACATGCCCGTGGAAGCCTGTTTCAGGAAGCTTATGGCGCAGGGCAAAGACGGGATCATATGCTACGGCTTCAAGTTTAGACCAGCAAATGATTCGTGGAAGAAACCGTGACTTAAGAATCCCCTCTGTCTTCATTTGATGTACTTGGGTGCCAGATAGCTGCAGATGTAGACTTTGTCTGTTGCCTTGTAGAACCTCACGCCATCCTTTCTGGCCGCTTCCACATCTATCTCCAAGACTACCAGTTTTGCCGTTCTTCTCAACCCAACTTCAATCGCGATTTCTACGGTCGGAGACAAATGAACCCACCTTCGCTTCATCGGCTTGAGGCCTACCTCTAGGATCTTGGAAGCCGCCTCCTTCGTCGTTCCGTGATACAACACTTTGATGGCCCTATCTTCTTCCAACTTGAGCTTGACAGGAATCGTGTGACCATATAGGGCTCTGATCTTGTTCTCAACGATTTCGAAGCGTTTCCTGTCGCTTTTCTCAACTATCTCAAAGACTGATTCCTTTTTGATTTGATAGCGTTCTCGAAGCTTCTCCAGAAGTTGGTCCAGATCAACAAAACCATGTCTATCCATCTCGAGGTCTCCGGGATTGTGTCTAAGAAGGTAGCTCATGTACTTCGATGTTTCTAGCAGGATATTCTCTTTTTTCATCTTGCTTTCCGACCTATTCTTTTTCTCGCACACCGACACCAACACCGACACCGCCGCTGTCTTTAGGTATAGAATCAAGCCAACAGGGGGCTGAGACATGGACAATAGAGAAAACCGGAGCGAAAAGGATTTCTTCGATCGATCGAGCCTCCGTTTTTCTCTCATGCACGGTTCTCTCAGACCCCTCCCCCTCTCCCAGGGTACGTGGGCGATTAAATATCGAGCCCCCTCTTTTTCTGACTTGGCGCCTTCATATAGTATACTCGGAGGTAACAGGAGAATGAGTTGCCGCTGCGGTGAACCGGTCGCCGTCTACTTCAGGGAAGGCAATAAGTTGAACGGTGTCTGCCGCACTTGTCTGATCATCAAATTGTATGGTTCTCTGGAGGCGTGGCGACGAGATAAGCGGAGAAGGCTGAAACCGGCTTATTGACGTCAATAATCAGTCGCGCGCGGCCTGCTGATTTGGTTCCTAGTTTCTGATTCCATTCGAGTACTTCGCCTTCGAAGCCCATGTTTGAGCTAGCCAAACAACAGAGTACCGAGTAAACAACCAACGAAATAAAGGAACGGCCATGCCAGCGATGGTAGGCATCGCCATATTCAATACCGAAACGAATTGTGCTGCTACTAAACGAATAAATATTTTGACGCGCCATATCACATGCACGTCAAGCATATCTGGGAAGATACTAGGCATGTCATACGACTTTAACATACCTTTCCGAACCAACACGAAACTAAAGCAGGTCATAGACAATGTAAAGAAAGATGTCAGGCTGTGGACTTTTTGGAGATGCTCAAATGTAATGGCGATCGACCGTATGGGCTATACAGATCATGGCCCAACCCATGTTAAGATCGTCGCCAACTCGGCGCTGAGAATCCTGAGAATCTTGATAGACAACAAGGTTGTACCCGGCGTTGTCAAGAATTATGGGATGAAGAACGATGACGCGGAGGTGGTTGTGGTTTTAGGCTCAATATTCCATGATCTGGGCATGATCGTCACCAGACAGGAACATGAGAAGTATGGCGCGCTGCTGTCAATTGATTTTGCTGAAAGAATCTTGCAGCAAGTTTATGGTGAAGAAGAAAGAGCGATAATTGCTTCCGAAGTGTCCCATATCATCGTGTCGCATGACGACCGACCGACAAAGCCTTTGACGGTTGAAGCTGGCGTCGTCGCCATTGCGGACGCTTTGGATATGGAAGAAGGCAGGGCCCGAATACCTTTTGAAGCCGGGAAAGTCGATATCCACTCCGTTTCAGCGTTATCAATCCAGCGGGTTGAGATTCTTGAAGGAAAGGAAAAACCCGTGACGATAAGAATCACGATGTCCAACCCAGCGGGCGTCTTCCAAATAGACCAGTTGCTGAGACCGCGAATCGAGAATTCGGGACTGCAAAACTATTTTCATGTGGTAGGAGAAATCGCGGGCGGAAAAGAGAGAATCTTAGAGAAATTCGAGATCTGACCTCACATCGTCGCGCACGGCCGTTCGAGTGCCTGATAATGTTTATGGCGTAGCGACGAGGCTTATGCTGCGTAATGGCGGTTCTGTTCTTTGGTTTTAGAGGAAAAACTGACTCTATTCCTTGGAGATTTCCTCCAGAACCTTTCCTCTGGTTTCTGTTCCCAAAACGATAACGCATACCGGACCTGCTAAATGCACTAGGGCAAAAACTGCGAAGACGACGACCAAGCCTCCATACTCGAATAGTAGCGGAGTAACGGTTGGCGCAAATATGCCGGCCACGCGTCCGATGCTCGCCGCTGCTCCCGAGCCCGTTCCCCTCACGCGCGTGGGATAAGATTCCGGCGTGTATGCGTAGAGCGCGGACCAAGCGCCTAGATTGAAGAAGGAGATAACGCTACTCCACAGGAGTATTGAGTTCGGATCTGACGCCGAGCTGAGAAGAACGCTTCCAACACCAGCCAACGCTAGATACACGATCAGGATGGGTTTTCGACCCACACGATCAAGCAAAAGGGCCGCGCT
>CAYZTF010000053.1:0-3990 GCA_964481305.1 uncultured Candidatus Bathyarchaeia archaeon
CCGTCTAGATGGTCGAGCACTCTTCCTACGAGCCGCTTATCCAAGTCCTCTATCGTTCTAACCTTAAGTTTGAAATCTCCATTATGCCCAGCCTCATCCGGGGCCTCAACATGAATGTATACGAGATCGCAGTTCTTCAGAGCTTCCAGCGCGTAATCGGCTTTACCTTCATAATTGGTGTCGTGTAGGCCTGTTGCTCCAGGAACGTTGATGACATTCATGCCAGCATAGTGTCCAATGCCCTTGATGAGGTCAACGGCCGAGATAACGGCGCCTCGAACGCCATATTTCTCCCACAGGGTACGCATCCTAGGTCTTCTTCCAGGGCCCCAGAACCACAGCATGTTCGCTACTCTTTCCCCCCTCTCACTTCTTCTCAGATTAACAGGATGACTGGACAGAATCTCTCTTGATTTGATAATCATGTTGTTTAGAAGATCAGCGGTCTTTTTGCCTTCGTCATTTATTGGTTTCACTAGAACGTCTGAAATGCGAGAACCCATTACATCGTGAGGCGGAAAACATACTATCTGATCCGAGTATCCCCTCCCTCGTAAGACAAGCAAATGCCTGTAGCTTAAGCCGTTGTAGAACTCGACTTCACCAGTCTTACCGAACGCCTCCTGTACAAAATTTATAAGTTCTCTTGAGTCGCAGCTTTCGATATGCCCTGCCGAATAGTCAACTAGGATTCCGTTCTCCTCGGTAATCAGATTGCATCTTAAGGCCAGGTCTTCATCATGTAGCTCAACGCCGAGACTTGCGGCTTCTAGAGGGCCTCTGCCAACCCTGATTCTCCTAGGATCGTAGCCTAAGATGGAGAGGTTCGCTGTATCCGAGCCTGCTTCCATTCCCTCCGGAATCGTCTTTAGCATTCCACTTCTGCCTTTCGCCGCGATCAAATCCATATTCGGATGCGTAGCTACCTGCAACGGTGTTTTTCCCGAGAAGTCTTCAACAGGATAGTCGGCCATGCCGTCTCCAACAATTATTACGTACTTCATATCCCTATCAACAGATACTGCCGATCAGCTGATGGTCTTTGTGTATCCCCGTATCTTGGCGACGTTTATGATGTCTCCTAATATTGCGCTGGCGGTCTCGATGCCTCCGGCTCCTCGGCCGATCAAGGTTATCTCCCCTGCAAGATCCGTCCCGAAGCTCAAGACGTTCAACGTTCCGCCTACAGCCAACGGCGAAGACTTCTCTATAAGTCTCGGGGCTACTTCAAGCTGGCCTTCCTCGATAGATGCAACATGCTTTATCAGGAAGCCGTCTATGCTTGCCAGCTCTATCGCCTCAGGAGTTATGTGACTTATTCCCTCTCTCTTGACGTCGCTGAGCTTCACATGATCGCCCATAAGGCTGTTTGCAAGGATTACTAATTTGCAGGCAGCGTCTATCCCTTCTACATCGTAGCTAGGATCGACTTCGGCGATGCCCATCTGCTGCGCCTCTTTCAACGCTATTTCGAAAGAGGTGCCCTCAAACGTCATGCGTGTCAAGATGTAGTTGGTCGTCCCGTTCAATATGCCTCTGAGATAAATGATCTCGTTACCTTGGAGTGTCTCACGCACCAAACCTGCGTCTGGAACAGCGCCCAGCACCGCGGCCTCGTATCGCAACAATCTATTGCGTTTTATCGCAAGGTCCGATATTTCGTGGAAAGCCATAACCAACGGCCCCTTGTTCGCCGTCACAACGTCTTTCCCGCTTTCGAGCGCCTTTTTTATGTGGGTCAGTCCCGGTTCACCGGTCTCGATCTTCGTTGGGGTTGCCTCGACGACCAAGTCGCAATCTAGCTCCTCGATAGCGTCATCCGCTTTAACGTCTGTTTTCCACTTTGGATGTCGCTTATAGTCTGCGATAAAGGCAAGACTGCCTACATCGAGGCCCTGTGGATCGATGAAAGCCCCGTCGCGCTTGAATACCGCAACTACCTTGAAGTTAAAGCCGAGTTTCTCCCTCAGATAGTCGCGCTTTCGACTAAGCACTTGTAACAAGCTCTTGCCTACGGTTCCAAAACCCACGATGGCGATCCGCATTGTTATAGACTCCTTATCAGACGTAAGTCCTTTTCTTGGCAGATCGTCTTCGTCGTGTTGATGGCCCTTTCTAAGACTTGTCGACTGTTTGCTTGAATAGTGAACTTTACCGATGAAACTTCTTGAAGGCTCTTGATTCTGGCGTTCACCTTATTGACAACGGCCTTCGTCGACATTATTCTTTCTATGGTGTCCGTTATGTTCGTCGCGAAGACGTGGCCAACAAGAATGATTGTTGCGTCGAAGGCCTTTCTCTCAATCCCAGCGCGTACGACGGTAAAACCGAGCTTCCTGAGGGTGGATACGATCATCCTTGCCGTTTTCGTCTCTGCGACATCGAAACTGATCGAAACGGGTACGGCTTCTCCTCGCTTACGTTCGCGGTGGTGATAGACGGACGTTATGTTGCCGCCGAATCTCGCAATCGATTCGAGGACGCCAACCAGTTGGCCCGGTCTGTCTTGAAGCTCAAGTTCAACCTCTACTTTGACCAAATCTAGCTCTTACCTCCAGAACATTCATCGGGAAAGAGTTTCTGCAACTGTCTCTCCACACTTTCCACGTCATTCTCAATTTCAACCGGTTTCTCGTAGTATTTGGATACAATTTCGGGATCCTTTAATCCATGGCCAGTTAAGACGCAGACGACCGATTCCGTAGCAGAGACATCGCCTCTTTCGATGAGCTTTTTCAGTCCGGCCACGGATGCCGCGCTTGCCGGCTCCACGAAAAGGCCTTCCGACCTAGCGAGACTCTTTTGGGCTTCAACAATCTCCGCGTCAGTGACGGTTACAACAGTCCCATCAGACTCTTTGACGGCTCTTAGAGCTTTCTTCCAATTAACAGGCGCACCTATCCTGATGGCGGTCGCGATGGTTTTTGGGTCGGAGACTGGCACCAAGTCTTCACGGTTCTCCAAAATCATCGAGGCGAAAGGAGACGCGCCTTCAGCCTGAACACCGACCATTCTTGGCGCTTCATCTACCACTCCAAGCTTCTTAAGCTCGCTGAATCCTTTCCAAATGGCGCTTATGTTGCCAGCATTACCTACGGGAACGATCAGGGTGTCAGGAACAATGGAGCCGAGTTGTTCGTAGACCTCGTAGGCGATGGTCTTCTGACCCTCAAGGCGGAAGGGGTTGATCGAGTTGAGTAGGTACAGCGAGTATTTCTGGCATAAATTCTGAACCAGCACTAGCGCCTCGTCGAAGTTTCCCCTCACCGCAATGACCTTGGCTCCGTGAGCAATTGCTTGGGCGAGTTTTCCTGAGGCGATCTTTCCGGCTGGCAAGAGAACTACGCATCCGAGGCCGGCCTTTGCGGCGTAAGCAGACAATGAGGCTGATGTGTTGCCCGTTGAAGCACAAGCAGTAGTTTTCATTCCTAGCTCCAACGCCTTGTTGACGCCCACAGTCATACCTCGGTCTTTGAACGAGCCTGTGGGGTTTTCGCCCTCATTCTTAGCGTATAGATTCTTCATTCCAAGGGCTTTGACTAGTCTGCCACACGAGTGGAGGGTTGTTCCACCTTCGCCTAAAGTCACAGGATTAGAAGGCTGCAGAGGCATCAGTTCCTTGTACTTCCAGACTCCAGTGCGTCTTTCCAACCATTTTTCCTTTAGTAGTCTAGGATTAACCTCCCCGTAGTCGTAGACGATATCCAAAAGGTCTCCGCAACGAGGGCATCTACAAGCAGATGTCTCCGCGGAGAAAGTTTCACCGCAACCTATGCACTTTAGAGACACTTTCAAAGAACGTCCTCCGGGAAGATTCTTGATGTTTCATATAGTTTCAGGGGGCTGAATAGCCTCAGGTGAGTGACTATTAGGGTCAAAGAAGCTTTCTATGAAGAATTCTCCATACCCATCTTCGTAAGAGAAAGGTAGCGGGGTAGAAATGTTTGGCATAGATCGACCATTCCGATCCTTCCAGTACAGAGGCTTGCT
>CAYZTF010000054.1:0-3937 GCA_964481305.1 uncultured Candidatus Bathyarchaeia archaeon
GAGACGTACGTTCTTTTCGGACCCAACGGCTCCGGAAAGACAACCCTCATCAACGCAATCATCGGCATGCCATCGTACAAGGTTTCTGGAACGATAAGGTTCAGAGGGGAGGACATCTCCAACAAAACCATAGACGAACGGGCGAACCTCGGCATATCGGTCGGATTCCAAGATCCCCCCGCCATCACGGGAGTAAAACTGGCCAATGTACTGAAATTGTGCCTAGGAAAAAGTCCAAGAGACAAGCTCAGCCCTGAAGAGATGGAACGAATCGAAGCCTTTGGACTCACTGAGTTCCTAGACAGAGACTTCAACGTTGGCTTCTCGGGCGGAGAAAGAAAGAGGGCCGAAGTTCTTCAAATGATGTTTCTCAAGACCCAGCTTCTCATACTCGACGAGCCGGATTCCGGAGTCGACGTTGAAAGCTTGAAACTGATCGGAGCCGAGGTCCAGAAATACGTCGAAAGGACTGGAAGCGCAGCCTTAATAGTCACACACCAAGGAGGAATCCTCGACTTTTTGAACGCTAAGCATGCTTGCGTTCTACTCGACAGCAAGATTCACTGCTTCAAGGAACCTAAGAAGGTGTACGAGGAGCTGAAAGTCAAGGGCTACAAAGGCTGCATAGAATGCGAAGAAAGGGTAACGGAGGCATGGTAACTTGAATGAGACCTCTGAGCTGACAAAGATACCTCACAAGATACTCGAGGAAGCGTACAAGGCTGGAATCGAGAAGGACGAAAAGAGTCGTTCCGGAACACTGATGCACGTCGATCAAGCCACCGTCTATTCCAAGGTCAACGAAACTTTCAAAGATAAACTGGAGATAATGGACACGAAAGAAGCGCTTCGGAGACACCATTGGCTTGAAGATTACATGTGGAAACTGGTCGATAGGAACAAGGACGAGTTTACGAAAAGGGTGGCGGAAGACTTCAGCGGAGGATACTTCATAAGAATATTGCCGAACGTTGAGGTTGTCTTTCCGCTCCAATCTTGCCTCATGATAACCAAGAACGACTTGGAGCAACGCGTTCACAACATCATCATAGCTGAAGAAGGGTCGAAGGCCTACATCATAACCAGCTGTGTACAGCACACAATGGCAGAGCGATCCTCGCACTTAGGGATCTCAGAATTTTTCGTGAGAAAGAGAGCCAAGCTCAACTTCACCATGATCCATACTTGGAGCGAACAGACGTTGGTCAGACCCAGAAGCGCAGCCCTGATCGAGGACGGCGGAGAATTTGTCTCAAACTACCTATGCCTAAGACCTGTCAGAGACATACAGATGTATCCCGCGGCCTTTTGCAACGGCCAAGAGTCAAAAGCGAGCTTCAACAGCATCCTATTTGGCCACCAAAACTCCACGCTCGACATCGGCTCGAAGACCGTCTTAAACGGAAGAGGCAGCAAAACCGAGATGATCTCTCGAGCGATCGCAACAAAGGGTTCAAAAATCTTCGTCAGAGGCATGATCGAAGGAAATGGCTCAGAGTGCAGAGGCCACCTGCAGTGTAGGGGCCTCCTCATGGACAGCGAATCACAGATTCATGCCATTCCGGAACTCATAGCCAGAAAGGAAGGCGCGGAACTCTCCCACGAAGCAGCTGTCGGAAAAATCTCGGAAAAAGAAATCACATATCTGATGACGAGAAAACTGACCGAAGACGAAGCCGTATCAATGATCATTCGAGGGTTCATGGACACCAGCATAATGGGACTGCCAAAAGGCTTGAATGAGGAGATCAACCAGATCATCGATCTAACCGCAAAAGCTCACTAGAAAGCGAATAGATCGTCTTCATCTTAGGGTCGGCCCAACACAGAAACAGGAAGGCTAAGACGCATAGTTTTCGTTCTTAGCTTTTGGATACGACCCCAACACTTTTAGGAAGGATGCCTTCTTCTTTAGGCCCTCCAATGCCTCCTCGCATCTACGATCCTTCCGGTGTCCTTCAAAATCCAGGTAGAAGTTATACTCCCAAGGCCTCTGTCTGGTCGGCCTAGACTCAATCTTTGTCAAGTTTATGTCCCTGAGAGCAAACTCCCCCAAGGCCTTATAGAGGGAACCTGGAACATGTTTCAAAGCAAAGACTATAGAGGTCTTATCGCTGCTAGAAGGAGCCGCGTCGCTACGCGAGAGAACGAAGAATCTTGTGTAATTGCTAGGATTATCTTCGATGCCACTTTCGAGGATCTTCATACCATAGATCTTGGCAGCCCTCTCGCTTGCGATGGCCGCGGAATTGGTCAGTTTTCTATTGCTCAGCATCTTAACGCTTCCTGCCGTATCATAGGTGGAGACGGCCTCAAAATGTGAGCTTTCAAGGAACCTTCTGCACTGAGCCAAAGCTTGAGGGTGGGAATAAACTATCTCAATGTCACTCAACTTCACTCCCGGGAGAGCTATAAGGCAGTGAACAATTCTGAGGTTCAGTTCGCCGCATACCATCAGATTGGAGTCTAGAAAGAGGTCGTAGGTCTGGTTTACACTGCCCTCTAAGGAGTTCTCTATCGGAACAACCCCGTGATCCGCTTCACCTTCTTCCACCGAGTTGAATACTTCATTTAGAGTTTTGCAGGGCATGAGTTCGACAGGTGAAGTAAAGTATGTATAGACCGCCTCTTCGCTGTAGGCGCCTATCTCTCCTTGAAAAGCCACCTTCAACATGTTTTGCTTCCAGTCTCTGCCGTTTTCATATCACGATGCAATTTATGAATATGCTGGTTGAAAAACGTCTCATTTAATATTTTAGTTTCCAAATTCTCTCCTGAACTTTGGTTTTGATAGCTAGAATCCTCCAAACCTTCTCCGAAAATACTTTAAATATCACACGGTATATCGAGTAGAGAAAATGCTAGTAGATACAAAAAAAGTCGATGTGAGGAAGCTTTCATGGTTAAGGTTGTCGTAATTGGCAGCTACTCTGACACCAAGTTGATTGGGAAAGTCATAAACGAACTTGTTAAACGAGGATTTGGCGTCTTCCCTCAGGGAGAAGAATTCAAAGATCTTGCAAAGATCATCGCGAGTTCAGAAACTCGTGCAGTATCAGATGAAACAATGGAGAGACGAAGGAGCGTAAATCTCAAATTTATGGATGAAATTCGAGAATGCGACTTCGTGTATGTGTTCAATGAGAAAGATGGGGAAGAATACATCGGACCCGGAACACTCATGCAAATGGGCTTCGCCATAGGGGCAAGAAAGCCGATATTCTTCTACCGGGAGCCACACATCGAAGAAGTACTTTCCTTGGCAGGTCCTCTGGTACTACAGGTCTTCGTAAAATGACTTATACTGAGTTGCGTCCACTAATCCCAAATAGGCTATCGCCATTAGTGTTCAACCGGAGACAGCTTTAGACGGGTGCTGTTCACATCGACCTCGGCAATCCTGCATTTTTCAAATTTCTTTGAAGTTCCTATTATATCTGCAACGGTCACCGTATCTCCATCTGCTCTTGCGTAAACCGCGTCTTTGAACACCGTTTTCCCTTCGAGAATCACCTTAAACTCACACATTTCTGAGCCCTCATAACTTCTTTGGAATTTGAACTCTTTAAACTCTACTCACAAAACCTAACAAGAGGCGTTTCAGAGGTAGCCCGTTTCGTGTTATTTGATCTACTTTCTGTTAACTAGTCTGTCTAGCCAAAGGAAACCAAGTCGAAAAGGTCTTCGTCGGCGCTATTGAGAACTTTATGAACATTCTCTTCGCATTTCTCCCATGGCACCTGAACATGCCTTTGATCACTTCTCTTTTCACTTTCACAATCACGCTTTTATTTTGATGCCTAGTATACTTGCCTGCTATCCCATTTCCTTACTTAACGGTTACAGCGTCATTGTCTATCAGGGTTCTGATTCCGTCTACCGTACATATGTGTGGCTTCTCGCTTGTTACTCTCACTTCGCAGCCATGTAGTTTTCC
>CAYZTF010000055.1:0-3913 GCA_964481305.1 uncultured Candidatus Bathyarchaeia archaeon
ACGTGCTAGTTAAGGTTATTAGTCAGCGTTGGGAATCTAGCGCTAGAAGACAAGTAATAGTCAGGTGACGCTTCAAGCTTTGGCTGAGGAAAAATGGATCGATGGCTGCCAAGAAGTACTTAAGCAGCTGGAAGACTTCACTTCAAGGAAGGGTAGAGATCGGTTGGACATGCTAAAGTCGATAAGATACTCCATTCAAGCCCTGCAGAGGAGTCTTATGGGCTGGTGGCAATGGTCAACGAGCCCCGAGATGATGGCAAACTTCACCCTGGAAGAGCTGCAAGAGATGGAAAAAGCAATGATCGATTTTACGAGATCCTTCATTGAATATGACATGAAGATGACCGGGTGTGGAGCTAAGTTCCAGAGAGTGGAAAAGAATCGAAGAGACAGAATTGTGGTCTAGCTAGTTAGGGCCTGATCCTTCTGAAATGAAAGGCCAGCGCCCTAGTCCAGAAGTAGCTTTTTGAAAAAAGGAAGGAACGCTGGCTCACTCTTCTACCGCAATTCTGACAAAAACCACTAAGTGGCTACAGCAGATATGGCTACGATTCCAACCATAAAACAAATGTTGAATGCGCTCATGCGATTTGGAAAAAGTTACCTAATGATTTAAAAGTTGTTATATGAACTTCTAACCCGAAGGAAGAATAAATGATCGATGTCGCTAAGAAAGCAGTGAACATTGCCCTAAACCTTGGGGCCGAATACGCAGACGCACGTACGGGCAAATCGCTCTCAACATCCATTCGAGCTGTAAATGGGAAGTTTGACCGAATCACCAGCGGAATCGACGCTGGAATCGGTTTGCGAGTAATCTTCAACGGAGCCCTAGGCTTCGCCTCAAGCATCTTAGGTAAGGACTTGAAGGAAGCGGCAATCAAGGCTTTGAAGGCCGCGAGGGCTACGAGTGAAGGCGTAAAGGAGAAAGTCGTCTTTGCGCCGGTTGAGACGTACAAGGATAAGGTATCGACCGAAGTTAAGGAAGATTTGGCCGAGGTTGAACTCAAAAGGAAGATGAGGCTCCTACTACTGGCCAACCAAACGGCGGAGGCTGTCAGCCCAAAAGTCACTAGCATAGACGGTCTGTACAGGGACGGCGTTTCGGAAAGCACGATAGTTACCAGCGAAGGAACCGAACTTTACGAGCGCTCAAGTTTCGGCGTTTTTAGAATCCTCGTCTTCGCCAAAGAAGGTGACAAGATCAGGATGTGTGGCGAGAGCATTGGCGCAGCCGGAGGCTTCGAGGTTTTCGACGAAGACGAGATAGAGAAGAAGACAGAAGAGGCCGCGAAGCGCGCCGTAGCTATGTTAGACGCTGAACCCGCCCCGAGTGGCAGATACACGGTTATCGCTGATCCAGAGTTGGCGGGAACGTTCGCCCATGAAGCGACGGGACACGCTTGCGAAGGAGACGCTGTTATCGCTGGAGAGTCGATCCTGAAAGACAGGCTCGGTCAGCAGATCGGTTCGGAGCAAGTCTCCATCTACGATGACTCAACACTACCCAAAAGCTGGGGAAGCGCAAAATACGATGATGAAGGCGTAAGGACCATGAAGCGCCCGCTCGTCGAAGGAGGCGTACTGAGCGGCCTAATACTGAACCGCGAAGCAGCGGCAAAGCTTGCGCTAGCCCCGAATGGTGGCGCGAGAGCCCAATCTTACTCCTTCAGACCCATATGCAGAATGAGTAACACATACATCGCGGCCGGCGACCTCACGTTTGAGGAACTGATGGAGGATGTCAAGCACGGCTTCTATTTAAGGGGCACACGCGGAGGACAGGTGGACCCGGCGGTGGGCTCCTTCCAATTCAACGCGGAGGACGCCTTTCTCATCGAGAACGGAGAGACCACCAAACCTATTCTTGATGTCTCCCTTTCTGGCATGATTCTAGAGACGCTCAAGAACATCGACGCTGTGGGGAAGGATCAATGTCTCCATGTTGGTAGATGTGGCAAGGAGGATCAGGTGGTTCCGGTGATGGACGGGGCCCCGCATATTCGGATTAGAAACGCGGTTGTGGGAGGCATGGGTTGATGGATCTGCTAAAGTACGCGTTGAACAGAGCGGAGGAACGCGGTGCCTTCCAAGCCGAGGTCTATGAAAGCAGTTCAGACGAGACCCACGTCCTATACGAGAAGAAACAGTTGAAGGTCGTGGAACAGAAGGAGGACACCGGAGTCGGCGTAAGGGTGGCCGTGAAACGTCGGAAGGGCCTGTCCGTAGGCTTCTTCTACACCAACGATTTGACCGAAGACGCGGTAAGCGAAGCGATAGATAAGGCGTTGAGCATCGCAAAGGCTAAGAAGCCAGACCCGGACTTCCATTCCTTCCAAGAAAAGCTGCCTCTAGGGGATCTTGGAGAAGTGTACGACACCAAGATCCCTAGAATTGACCCCGAAAACGTTGTGGCTCTAGCGAAGAGACAGATCGAAGCCGCTACTTCGCAAAGAGGCATAGAAACCACCAGCGGCCACCTACTCTTAGGCGAATACGAGATCCGCCTAACCAACTCTTTAGGCGTGGAGGGAAGCTACCGAACAACCAACTTCTACTCCTACTGTTTCAGCCTCGCCAAGGACGGAGACTCGTTAGGCCGAGGTTGGGAAGAGTACGCCAACTGCCTCTACAACGAGGATGAGGCCTTAGCCTGCTCGGGAAGCGCGGCTACCTTGGCGATCGATCAGCTACATGCGAAACCCATGGAGAAGGGGAAGACTTCACTGATCCTTCCGCCTTCCGCCGTGGCGCAGATAGCGATATACCTCTTAGCTCAGATGCTTCGAGCGGATAACGTACAAAGAAACCAGTCCGCCTTCGCTGGGAAGATCGGCGAAGAAGTGGGGTCCGATGCGCTAACTCTGATCGATGACGGAAGGGTTCCAAGAGCCGTCGGCTCCAAGCTCTTCGACGACGAAGGCTGCCCAACACGCCGAACCACCCTGATCGAGAAAGGCGTGTTGAAGAGCTATCTTCACAACACCTACACCGCGCACAAAGACGGTGTCGAGAACACGGGAAACGCCTACAGAGCCTCCATCCTAAACCCCACACCAAAATACACGCTAGAACCCCTCATAGGACCCACAAACCTCATGCTGAAGCCGGGTTCAGGCAGCCAAGAGTCGCTCATCCAGGAAGCCAAAGAAGGCGTCTACGCAAAGGGCTTCATCGGCGCCCACACCGCCAACACGGCCAGCGGCGACTTCTCCCTCGTCCTAGACACCCCCTTCAAAATTGAAAAAGGGGAAAGAACCCACGCCGTCAAAGAGGCCATGGTCGGCGGAAACATCATAAAATTCCTCAAGAACGTCGAGGCCGTCGGAAACGACGTGAAGCAGTACGAGTTCAACCTCTCCGCCGCCATGCTGAAAGACTCCGCCCTAATCTCACCAACCATACTCGTCAAAGACATCTCTATATCAGCGTAACCCTACCATCCTCACGATCACGCAAACCACACGTAAAAACCACCCCTACCCCCCACCCCCACACACAAAAATTTTTAAAACCCGAAAAAACCCCAAACCTAACACACGCGGAGAACCAAAACATGGACATAAACATCTCCGAACCCCTACCCAACTCAAAACCCGGCTACCAAACCACACACGACCTCACCATAACCGGCAAAAGCATCGGACACATCAACATCGAATACACAACCGAAGAAGACATACAAGCCTTCAAAAAAGCCAAAAGAAAACTGAAAATCGGCCAACCCTTCAAAGCAAGAATCTACATAGACGTATCAAAAACCGGAATCAAAGCCAACGAACTCGGAAAAGAAAGCCTCAAAGAGATAGCCACAGCCATCAAAAACCGCTTCAAAGAACTAGAAGACAGAGACATCGGCATCATCGAACTATACAAAGACCGAAAAAACATAATCGGATGCATCTCAAGCCTA
>CAYZTF010000056.1:0-3780 GCA_964481305.1 uncultured Candidatus Bathyarchaeia archaeon
TCTTCCTCCAAACTTCCTACCGCAGACGCCGATATTATTCGGCGAACACCGAGCTGCTTCATCGCCCATATGTTGGCGCGAAAATTGATTCGGTGCGGTGGGATCTGATGCTTCCGCCCGTGGCGTGGAATAAAGACCACTTTTCGTCTTTTGTAATAACCAATCATAGGAAGATCTGACGGCCTTCCGTAAGGCGTGAAGACCTTGACCTCCCTAACATCCTCAATAATACCCGGATCGTATACGCCGGTTCCACCAATTATGCCCAGCTCAACATCTCTTTCCGTCAACCAGAGTCGACCTCCATAGTTCATATAGCTCCTAGCCGCATACGCTTTTCATCATTTATTGATTAGCCCCCTCATAATAATAAATTTGCACACGCGAAACTTGATTGGGACATTCTAGGGAACGAGCCTGAACCTATCCCTCGGGAAAAACGTGACTTCTCTAATGTTTCTTTTGCCTGTTATGACCATCATCAATCTCTCTAGCCCCATACCCCAGCCGGCGTGAGGGGGCATACCATAGTCAAAAACCTTCAGATGATACTCGAAGGATGATGGGTCTAGCCCCTGCTTCTTAAGCCGCTGTATCAGCTGCTCCTTTGAGTCAACACGCGTTCCTCCGGAAGCCAACTCGTTCCAAGCGTGCATGAGGTCGAATGCCTGACAAATCTTGGGTTCATCTTCTTTTACCTTTATGTAGAAGGGTTTTGATGCGGTGGGCCAATCCGTAATGAAATAGAATGAGGTGTGCAATTTCCCTAGGATCCTGAGAGATGGTGTCAGAAGATCCTCCCCCCAAGGTACATCAACTCCCTCTGCTCTCAGCTCCTCCAAGATTTGATCGTAAGTAAGGCGTTCAAAGGGCGCCTTAGGAAGGCTCAGTCTATGCTTTAATATGGCTAGTTCGCTTTTGCACCTGTCCTCTACCGTCTGAAACACGTGACGAATCATTTCTTCAAGTGTTTTTGTCACGTCTTCGACCGTCACGAAGGCCTCCTCAATATCTACGGATATGACCTCGCTCAGATGGCGCTGTGTGCGCGATTCCTCTGCCCTGAAGATAGGCCCTATCTCAAAGACCTTCTCGAAGTCGCTCACCAACTGTTCCTTGTACAGTTGAGGGCTTTGGGCGAGAAAGGCCTCCTTATCGAAGTAGGCTACAGGGAAGAGGGAAGCCCCGCCTTCGGTGGCTGAAGCGATAATCTTGGGCGTACAAACCTCAATATAACCATGTTTAGATAGAAAGCTTCTGATGGCGCTCAAGACTACGTCTCGAATTCTGAAAATCGCCTTAGAAGGCGGCCTTCTCAAGTCTAGGATTCGTGCGTTCAAGCGGACATCGATATCAGCTGGAACTCTCCCAGTTGGATCCAATGGCAGGGTCAGAGGGGCCGAAGACAGAACCTTGATCTCTTCAGGGATTATTTCTGCGCCTCTTGGAGCCTTCTCCATCTTCTTTACGATGCCTTTGACGCCTATGACAGCTTGCTTCCTCAAACCATCCATCTTCTTGACAATCTTTGGCGAAATGGCTTCACTGTGCGCCGTGATCTGGACGGTTCCCTCCTTATCTCTTAGGACGATGAACTTTATCCCACCGAGGTCTCTGACTTCTTCGACCCAGCCGAATAAAGTGACTTTCCCACCGTCAAGTTTAGGTAATATGTCTGAAGAGTAGTGGGTTCTGCGCCAGTCTCCTAGCGGCTCCCGACGTAATCGGCTCATCTTCTCTGCCTCTCGAATTCAACCCGAATTGTCTTCCCATAGATGCTACTCGTTAACTCTTTCAACGTCTTTACGTCGATTGGCAGTCTTCTAGAATGGCCGGCTATGATGACCTTGGTCTCGGTGGTCTCGTCGGGCAACCATATGGTGTTGAGCGAGATGACGTTCACCGGTGCCAATAGATCCTCGATGAACTTTCTAATGTCTCCACCCTTTTCTAATATTCTGACGTTCCTGCCAGTCTTCTGCGCGATGTCCCTCAGGATTTTCCCACCGTATCCAAGTAGGTGGGGCAGATCTCCAGTCGCTACGAGAATAGCCAATACGCCGTCAGCTTTATGCGCCTTGTAGAAAGAGATTTTCTGCAGAGAAGGATATTTATCTTGAAGGCTTAGAAGTAGCTTGGCGACTTCTACGTCCGTTTCACTAATTTCGCCCAATCTGACCTTTTCTTGGCATCTTGGGCATAGTACGCCACTCCTAAGACAAAAATCGCAAAGCGGGGTTTTCACTTGTTATCCCTCTTGAAAAAAGAGGGTGGGGGAGTAGAGGTCTTCAGGGGTTTACTTAGATAAGATGACTTCGATGCTGCTGACGTTGGACATACCGCCACCTTCAGCACGCTCGATCTGATCCGTTCCAATCTTGATGTCCTTCACTTTGACGTCCGACATGAAACGGCGTCTCAAGATCTCCGCGACGTCGATGGCCGTGCTGATGGCTCGTCCCCTGGCTTTTATGCTTATTTCGTCTACTCCCGATTCTTGGAACAACGTTAGACACGCTAGAACGTAGTTCATGACAGGCTTTCGCCCGACTAGCACTGCGGTGCTCTCTGACATTCTTGAAATCTCCCTTGTGTTTTGTGTGTTTTCCGTGTTTTACACTCCTAATCATGTTTATAAATAAATGCATTACGGTTTTGACAGAAAGGAATTTATGCAACTTGACTTAAGTAAACCAAGCCTAAATTAAGAAAGGATGAATTTACGATGCCAGAAGAGGTCCTCTCCGGGAGACCACTGCGTCTCCTACATATGCTTTATGATAGAAGCAGATCTATGACCACCTACACCATTCAGACAAAGCAGAACGATTTGGCGAAGGAATTAGGAATAACAAGGCAGGCGCTGAACGTCCACATAAGGAAGCTCAGAGACCAAGGCCACATTAGAACGGGAAGAGGCTTTATAGACATTACAGAAAAGGGACTGAAAAGTCTGGGCTTTTCGTCTAACCCGGCCTTCCTCTTTGCCAAGATCTCACCAAAAAACAGGATAAAAGCCTATAAGGCGATCTTTTCGCTGCCGATACGAAGCGCGTTCCGAGTGGCAGGCGACATGGACATCATAATAATAGTCGAGATGGAGCGGCTTGACGAGGTGCTTCGTCAGACGGCTCAAATAGAGGGTGTAGAGGAGACACGATCCTACATCACCCTAGAATCTTTACGATAGCCTTTAAAATGTTCAGTTCAGCAATCTAGGAGGATAAGGGAACAAGCCATGCCGATCACAGACCTCTTCAAGAGGCGTATAGCCCAAAGACACAGACTTTACTTCAAGATCTGCAGATCATGCGGCGCACGAAACCCGGCTAGCGCCGTAAAGTGTAGAAAGTGTAAAGGTAAGAATCTGCGATTTAAGAATAGGGAGCTGGGAACAAAGTAATAACCTGTGCTCACTTACGTGCGCCTTATCCCCTTGTGTCCACATTTCCCAGAAGAACCTAGATCATCTTGCTCTAGATTTATCTGCCGAGCGCACAAAGGAGATTAGCGCGCGATTTATACGTCATGTTTATAGCCCAAACTTCCCAGATTTATCGAGTTGAAGTTCTCTGGGCCCGTAGTCTAGTGGCAGAACATCGCCCTCACGCGGCGGAGGCCCCGGTTCAACCCCGGGCGGGCCCACTAATCCGCATTTCGTTGCCTGTTTAGAAAGACTTAAAACCGATGTTTAGGAAGACAGATTAGTTCATCGAGGAGCGGAATGAAGCTTTGCCAGTTGAAACTAAAGATGTAGAACGCTTTGTCAGCCTATCGGAG
>CAYZTF010000057.1:0-3769 GCA_964481305.1 uncultured Candidatus Bathyarchaeia archaeon
CCTCTATCCTCTTAGCAATTCTCCTCGAGTCGCCTACGCCTTCCGCGGCCACGATGATGATGGATCTCTTCCCTTTTGCCATGTTTTCAAGTACCATTTTGCAGACCTCTTTCAAGTCAACCCCTACTTCCGGTACGAGAATCTTCTCTGCCCCTGCCGCCAAGCCGACTGCAAGAGCTAGAAAGCCTCTCTTTCTACCCATGACTTCAACCACAAAAACCCTGTTAAAAGACGCAGCGGTGTCTCGGATGCGGTCTATGGCCGAGAGAGCCGTGTTCACGGCGGTGTCAAAGCCAATGGTCTCATCGGTTCCATATACGTCGTTGTCTATTGAGGCGGGGATTCCAACGAGATTAACGTCAACTACTCTGCTTAGATCTAGAGCCCCTCTGAAGGAGCCGTCGCCGCCTATGACGATGAGGTCGCTTATCTTGTTGCGCTCAAAGACTTTTCCCGCTTTTCGAAGCGCATCTTCGGTCTTGAACTCAGGGCACCTCTTACTTCCGAGAAACGTTCCTCCGAGATTTATTATTCCGCTAACAGATCTGAGGCCTAGAGGCCGCTTCTCATCAGCCATCAAACCGCAATAGCCACCTTCGAAGCCTACTACTTGCATGCCGCGAGGCACCGCCATGCGCACTACAGCACGAATAGCTGCGTTTATCCCAGGAGCGTCTCCGCCACTAGTTACGATACCGATTCTCTTCATTCAGATCATTCTCCAATCAGACAGGAACAGGATGCCTTATCAGTCTCAGTTTATGAAGGCAAGTTTTACTTATTTTTTCTGCTGTCCAAGCCTATTCTTGGATTGATTCACTTCATTGAACATATACACATGAAAGGGAACCTACCGTGAGTTGAGGTAAACCATTTCAATGCGAATTCACAGTAACATAATCGAGCCTTTCTCTTTGAAAATGCGAATAAGATGACAGACAAGGGGAGCTTGGGAGACTGACAAAAGACAGATTCGAGTTTGCAATCACCATATTGGCTTGTGCCGTGGCCGTCTACATGCTAGTCTCCGTCTTCTACTTGTACGTCGCCGTAGGCGAGTCTTGGAACCTTGTCGTAAGCGCCCTTTTCGATAACCGGGTGCTCGGGGCAATCGCCGTCAGCGTTTCATCAGCCTTCATCGTAGGGAGCTTAGCCATCGCTGCTGCGATTCCGACCGCTTATCTTCTCACATACGGAGACTTCCGTGGTAAAGGGATGTTGGAAACGTTTCTAATCGATTTGCCGCAGACCTTTCCACCTGTTACAGAAGGTTTGGTTTATCTCCTCATGCTTGGTCGAATAGGACTGGCTTATACATATGTGGCCGTGATCATAGCAAAATTCTACGTTTCTGCGCCCTTTGCCATAAGCTTCGCTGCAAGACGGTTCAGAGAGATTAGGGAAAGCGGACTCGACATGATAGCGAGATCGCTTGGCGCCAAAACTAGACATGTTCTAGGCCGGATACTGCTTCCTCTCTCAAGTCGAGACCTACTTGCAGGTTTCTCACTGACTTGGGCGAGGGCGATGGGGGAATTGGCCGCAACCTTGGTTTTTGCCGGGGCCGTACCTTGGAGAACTGAAACCATCCCAACGATCGTCTACCTTACGGCGGCGGCAACGCCTCAGGTAGCCATCGCTGCCTCAGTGATAGCCGAAACCCTATCTATTGCAGCTTTGCTTTCGTTCAGGTGGATTGCGGGGAGGAGATGATGAAAGAACTTCATGTCCAAGATGTCTCCAAAGCCTACGGGGATATCAAGGCCCTAAACCAAGCCGAGTTGACCGTTAGCCCCGCCGAGTTCATGGTGGTTATGGGTCCGAGTGGGTGCGGAAAAACAACACTGCTACTAGTCATCTTAGGTGCGTTGACGCCCGATGAGGGACACATCTGGATAGATGGAAAAGACATAGATAGACTCCCACTCGACGAGAGAAACATCGGTTACGTGCCCCAAGATTTCGGGTTGTTTCCCCACCTAAGTGTGTACGAGAACATAGGCTTTGGACTCAAAGTGAGAAAGCGTCCTGAAGCTGAGGTTCACGAGGAAGTCAAGGAGCTTTTACGCGTAGTGGATTTGGAAGGTTTTGAAGGTAGAAGGCCTAAGGAGTTGAGCGCCGGTCAAAGACAGCGTGTGGCCTTGGCAAGAGCCTTGGCAACAAGCCCCTCTGTGCTTTTGCTGGATGAACCGTTAAGCAGCGTTGACGAAGCGACCAAAGCGGAGGTCAGGGTTAAGCTCAAAACGATACAGAAAGAATCGAGGGTCACAACGCTTTGTGTGACACATAACCCCGAAGACGCTTTCCAACTAGGCGATCGTATCGCCATCATGCACTCTGGAAGGATAGTCCAATGCGACGCACCGCAAAACATTCTAAATAAGCCGATGAGTGAACTGGTGAGAAAACTGATTGCGCCTATGTACATCAGCGGAATGGAAGGAAGATAGTGCAACAAGGATAAAGTACGTTGCTGTTGCCCTAAGGTTCAGCTACGCCTTCTTATTGGAAGTCTATGACGTGAACCTCCCTGCACTCTATTCGCAGAAGTTTCACGCAATCTATTGTTCTGCTCATCCGTCCAATGATTCTTTGTAGATGTGTATTTGACGTTCAGAGTATTTGCTAGTTGTTTCAAATCTTCATCACTCATCCATTCAGTCTTAAGGTGTTCGCAGATCCTCTCATCGCTTAATCCGAGGTTCCTCGCTTCCTGAACTACGTGGCGATAGGCTTCAACTTCGGTAGGCCTGTCAACGTAGCTGTGACTGTTATCGAAGAGCTTCTTTCCCTCCAAGAATTGCTTCACGTGGACCAGCTCGTGGATTATGTCGAGGTATATGTCTACCGAGTCGCCATTCTTCAAATAGTGGGAGCCGACTATGAGATGCCCGTCTGCGTCACTGACCCACATGTAGCTTCTTATCCAAGTGAACTCGACCTTGAGGCTGCGGAGCACATCCTCCGTTTCTTCGCCGAAGATTCGTCTAACAGCCTGAATCTTCTCGAAACCCTTGAAGTAATCGGTAAACGGGTAAGTCGATTCTCCGCGCCGTATCTTGTCTAAGGGGAGCATCGACAACACGCGCAATATCCTAGACAACGGTCGTAAGTCTATGGTTGCTGAACCTCCTTGTTACCCGGTTTTCATGAGTAGAGTGAAAGCGGAATTGTTTTAAATTAAGAAACCGAATTCTGCAGTAATAAGCTATTTGGGGCCAAATAAGTTGGAACTGATGGAAGCTATCCGTCGCAGAAGAACCGTTCGCAGATATAAGGCCGACCCTGTTCCCGAAGATAAGATCAACCATGTCTTAGAGGCTGCGCGTCTCGCACCTTCGTACTACAACGAGCAGAGTTGGAGGTTCATCGTAATAACTCAAGAACAGATTAAAGAGAAAGTGTTGAGGTGCATATCAGCCCTCAGCAGGTTAACGTTCAACCCTGTTCCGCCTGTCTTGATTGTGGGTTGCGCCGATCCTAAGAAGTCGGCAATCAAGGGCGACCAAGAGTATTACTTGGTGGAGATGGGGATTGCGATGGAACATTTGATGTTGGCTGCTACGGAACTGGGTCTTGGAACGGCTTGGATGTGCGCGTTCGACGAGAACACCGTTAAACAGATCTTGGGCGTTCCGGAAGACGTTCGCGTAGTAGCTCTGACGCCTCTAGGTTATCCTGCTGAGGAGAAGGAAGAGGTTAGGGAGAGAAAGCCTCTCAAAGAGATCGTTTGTAAAGAGTGTTGGCTTTAGACTCGACAGCTTTTTCT
>CAYZTF010000058.1:0-2082 GCA_964481305.1 uncultured Candidatus Bathyarchaeia archaeon
CTTGGCGTCTACTTTTTCGGGGGGAACAAGAAGCAGAACAAGCCATCTTCCCAAGCTCGTAGACTTATACCATTTTAACCAAAGGGTTTTTCCACGTTCAGAGGTCTTCTCCATACCTTCCTCTAAGACCCCGTAGGAGACAAGGGTCTTGAGGTTTTTTATGATTGTTTTGTTCGAATAATCCAGCCCTTTGATCAAATCCCTCTGGTAGACCTTCTCTTCCAAAGAAACGTTTCTCAGAATATCTATGGCGGTATCAGAGCCGAAAACGGAGAGCAGAAACCTTCGCTGATCTGTACGGTCACTTGGCAGGGGCAGAATGTATGGCCAGATTTCCAGGCTAGAAGCCTCCAATAGATAATGTGGCTGCCTGATTTATGACTTCTTGCGGGCGTTATCCGGTGTACTAATTAAGAGTGTAGAGGGCTTGTTCATAGTACCGTGGCCCATAAGACAAGGTAATTTGGCGAAACGTTTCGTTCTTGGTCGAGACCTTCTCAAGGTTACCCTCCACTAACGCTACCTCGCTCTTCCGGCATTGCATGCGGAACTCTTCCACGTATGAAAGGATACGTCTAACATCGTTCACCTCACAGCCTTCTAGAACTTTCTCCAACTCAACTTGGTATATGGATGGCATAAAGAAGGCTTCCGAATCGTCAACGATCTTAACTTTGGCTCTGATCCAGCCTTCCCTCACAATTCTGATTTCTTGAGTGTATTCGTTAGATATTTCATCGTAAGCTTTCACGGGTTCAAACTCGATCTTGATCTTCCTTTCCCCTTCTTTGGGCGAGAAGATACCATAGATGAGCTTCCTTCGCTGATGCTCCACATACTTCTCATAATCGAAGTCTCTAAACTTCCATGACTCTTTCGTTGGCGGCGTATCAAACTCGTTTTTGAAGGTGCTCTTTTCATCGTAAAGGTCCTCTAGAACCGCTAAAAGTTTCTCTAAAGCCCTACTGCCTGTAATTGTCAAGTCCAGATCAGAGAATAGAGGATGATGGAAGGAGTGTTGAAGCGATCCAAAGACGCCGAAGTCCCCCGGTTTCAAAGATGACCTTCGACACAGAATCTCAACAGCCTTGCTAAGACTGACCACCAGACTGTCTTTAATCGGCTCCCTCAAAAGAGGCTTCAAAGAGGCTTGAGGCTTTCTCACCGATTCTATGAGGCCTAATGGAACCCCTACCGCCCTTTTGCCTATAGGCTTAACGTGAACAGAATACTCGGGATAATTGTGTTGGACGAACTCTAAACCTTCGTGCTCATAGAACTTGTAGAAGGAGCCGCTTTTCCCTTGCCTATAGGCCTTGGGATTGCTCGACTGATAGATCTTTGATGAAGCGTATTCGGGATCACATATGTAGCCGCTTTTAGGATGCCAGTATCCGTATACTCTGAAGATTAGTCCGTCAGCCGTGACGATGGCGTCGCGGTCCCTAAGTCGTTGAAGAGTCAAGTTGTGAGACCCATAGATTAATGGTTTTAAAAGGAATTACTGGTTGGATCAGGCTTTAACCGTATAAACTCGTTTGCTCTTCCCGATCCCACCACAACTCTATGTCTGCGCGTGCTATCTTTCAGGTTCGTTTCTTCTTCTAGCATCCCACGAACTTCGATTCGTTGATCCATCTTTGCTATATCACGGTATCGACCTATCATGGAGACGACTTCGCAAGGGATCATTTCGGGGTCAAGCGCCGATTCACCATTCATAGGGGTGTATGTCTCGATCCCGTATCGCGCCGGTTTAAAAACTGCTTCGCCGTCAGACTTTACAGAGGACGTGAACCAAACGCTTCTTACGGCTCTACGTCTGACACTTCCGTACTCTTCGTGGATCTCAAACGGCTTTTTGACAGCGTTGAAGACTATCTTCTCGTTCTTGTAGGACACCTTATTCATTCGGATTCTGTCGCTTTGATCCTCGAAGAGGTACTTCATGAGTTCTTCCTCGACGAGGCCGTGAACCATATGCTTGACCCTGCGAAAATTATCCCCGCCGTAAACGGCGATATCGATATCCGGTGCAGGTGACTCCAACCCTATCGCTAGAGAGCCGTGTAGACCGAAATC
>CAYZTF010000058.1:2182-3768 GCA_964481305.1 uncultured Candidatus Bathyarchaeia archaeon
CCCAGATACCTTTATTGTTCAAAAGCGTTGTCCGTGAGAATCTCTGCTGTCCCCCTCCGCTTTGTGGAGACACATTACAAGCCTGAGGTGAGGTTGGCCCATCTCCTCGCCAGTGATAGAACTAGCTTAGATCCCTTGGAGAAAAAGGCTGTTGACTTTGTTAAAATAATCTCGGGTGAAGGCGGCGTAGACACCCGTTTCCTTGGGGTTACAGGCTCCATTCTACCGGGAATCCACAATCCTGCTTTCTCAGACATAGATCTCGTCGTATATGGCCGTGAGAACACTCTTCAACTCAAGGAGACAATGAAAGGGCTGTACAAGAAGTCCGTTGCGCATCGTTTCAACGGCTCATTTCTCGACGAATGGGCTGTACGGAAATCCAAGCAGTTTCCCGTATCTCCTTCTGAGGCAAAGGAATTCTACAACCGTGCATGGAACAGAGGTGTTTTCAAGGGAACCCTCTTCTCGATTCACCCGGTCAAGCTGGAAGAAGAGGTTAAAGAACGGTTTGGAGAAAGAAGATTCGTTCCGGAAGGCATCACAACTATTCGAGCCAAGGTCACAGACGTAAGCGACTCGGCTTTCCTACCTGCCACCTATTGCGTGGACAACGTAACCGTACTGGATGGAACTTTCGCGAACGATATCGTTGAGGTTTCAAGCTACGACGGCTTCTACTGTGACCTATTCAAAGACAAGGAGTTTATTGAAGCAAAGGGGAAATTAGAAAACGTCGTCGATTCCAAAAGAGAGATCACCTACCACAGGGTTCTTGTTGGCTCCTTCGAAGCGCATGGCGAAGATTATGTCAAACCGCTTAACAGGCAGGAGCCTTTCTCGACTGATTGATCCACCGCAAATTCAAAAAATGACGCGCGCGAAACTGTGTCTCGCTCAAGGAAAGACTTTATCCGAATTCAAATGCAATGATTTAGTCCGTGGTAGCCCATTCGACGCGGGATGAACTGAAGACTTGATAAAGATTTCGTATTCCATCTTCAACAAATATACGAATTTTGTCCAGATTCCGAAGGACATCGAAAGATTCGAAGAAGCAGGGGTTGACTACTTGCACCTAGACGTAATGGATGGCCACTTTGTGCCAAACATTTTCTTGGGCCATGAAACAGTCAAGTCCTTTCGAACTATGACGAAAATGCCCTTTGACGTACATCTGATGGTTGAAAATCCCGAGAAGCACATTGAAGACTTTGCAAACGCGGGAGGCGACATTATATCAATACATCCAGAGGTGTGCACCCATCTGCACAGTACCATCCAAAAGATCAAGAAAATCGGGAAAAAGGCTTCTGTGGCGCTCAATCCAGCCACTCCTTTGTCATGGCTCGAATATGTTTTAGCCGACATCGATATGATTCTTATAATGACCGTTGAGCCGGGTTTTTATGGTCAAACGTTCATCAGGTCCATGCTGTCTAAGATCGGTAGAGCAAGGCAATTGGCTGAGGAAAACAATCCGAACATTGACATTCAAGTCGATGGAAACATCAACAAGAAGACGGCTAAATGGGCGGTTGAAGCCGGAGCCAACGTACTGGTTCTAGGCGCGGGTCTAGCCGGCC
>CAYZTF010000059.1:0-3734 GCA_964481305.1 uncultured Candidatus Bathyarchaeia archaeon
TTTTGAAAAATACCGATAGAAAAGATCTTCCCAATCAATCTTAACAGTTGCATAGATACTCGCAATAATGAAGACAACAATCAAAATCGAAGCCCAAATACTTTCTCCACCACCAAGCAAATATGAAACCCATTTGTATGAATAGTGTCCTCCAACAGCTATTATCGCAGTCAAAACAATTTTGCCCAACAAACAATAGAAGAAGAACCGAAGAAGATCAAATTGCATCATTCCCAAAGGCAAGTACAAGATATCATCTGGAATTGGAGTCACTGCAAAAATGAATACCGCCAAAGCTCCATATCTGTTCATAATCTGCTTTGCAAATTCCAACTTCTTCTTCTGATCTTCGCTCAAAAGTTTTCTTCCACCAACACCTATGTGGTATATTATCACTTTTCCCAAAGTAGCCCCAAAACCACTCACGATGGCTAAAATCCATGGATCTAAGACGGTGCTCAACCAGACAACTATCAAGAGATATGGAATTGGTACGAAGATGATCAGATTTGATAACACGCTTAAGATGAAGCAACCAAGGTAACCGTATGTCTGTACAAAGGTGTAAAACCAAAGCGTCAACTCATTCAGCAAAGGGATCAGTCCTTCATCCGGAAGTTCTTCCTATGATAAGGCCTACGCCTCTTTTTTATACCTGTTCTTTAACGGTGCCTATTCTTAACACTTGATCCCAATTTCAGTAGTGTGGGTAAGCCTACGAACGTCTCGGTTTACCACCTTTCAGTGCTTTGATCCTTTTCAGCAGAAGGAGATTAACGGAAAGGTAAGTATATTGACGGTTACGATGACAGCGCCCCGAAGATATGGCACTTATGATTGGAATCCTAAATTTAGGCTTAACGTTTAAAATGTCAGTCATAAACATTTTTAGAGACAACCTGAAGGGTTTTCCATGGTCGTAGACAGGAGAATTTGGAAGGAGAGGTTTTCCCACTGGTTCCGCGAAGTCTTAGACAGAGCAGAGATAATTGATTACAGATATCCGGTCAAGGGTTGCGGGGTCTGGTTGCCCTATGGTTTTAAGATTAGAAACAATGTTCTGGCCATTCTACGAAGACTCCTCGATGATTCTGGGCATGAGGAGATGCTTTTCCCTGTACTGATTCCGGAGAGTCTGTTTGAGAAGGAATCTGTCCACATCAGAAGTTTCGAAGACGAATCTTTTTGGGTTACTCATGGAGGATCCACTCGCCTAGACGTTAAGCTGGCCCTCAGGCCAACGAGTGAAACAGTTATTACGCCAATGATTAAGCTGTGGATCAGATCCCATGCTGATCTTCCGAAGAAGATATACCAGATTGCCAGCATCTTTCGGTATGAGACGAAGGCCACGAGGCCTTTGATAAGGGTTAGAGAGGTAACTACCTTCAAAGAGGCTCACACCTATCATGCAAATCACGAAGATGCTCTGAGACAAGTGGACGAGGCCATCGACATCTACAGAGAATTCTTCGATGAACTGGGATTAGCTTATATTGTCTCTAAGAGGCCGGAATGGGACAAGTTCGCCGGCGCGGTTTCATCCTACGCTTTCGATACGCTACTGCCCGACGGACGCAGCCTGCAGATCGGTACAGTTCATGATCTAGGCCAGAACTTCGGAAAGGCCTTTGATGTGACTTTTGAGAAAAAGGAAGGTGAGAAGGATTATGTCTGGCAGACAAGCTATGGCATCTCAGAAAGGGTCATAGCAGCTTTGATAGCCTTGCACGGAGACGACCACGGTCTAGTCTCGCCTCCAAATATTGCTCCTATTCAAGCAGTGATAATTCCGATTCCATACAAAGGAGTCGAGGCAGAGATCAATAAGTCTTGCAACTCGGTATTCGAGGATCTGAATAACGCTGAAATCAGAGTAAAAATTGACGACCGATCCGAGACCACGCCAGGATCCAAATATTACGAGTGGGAGCTTCGTGGTGTACCTATCAGAGTGGAGATAGGCCCTCGCGACGTTAAAGAGAAAAAAGTCACCCTCGTCCGTCGAGACACTTTAGAAAGGACAAGCTGTGACGAGAAAAGTGTTGCCAGAGAGATTGGAAAACTGTTAGCCAGTATTCAAGAGAACCTTAAAGAAAACGCTGTAAGATGGTTCAATGCCCACATCACTAAAACTGAGAAACTTGACGAGGCAAAAAAGAAGATAGGCTCTGGAATAGTGGAAGCTCCTTGGTGTGGGAACGAAGGCTGTGGCATCAAGATGGAGAGTCTGGTTGATGCTCGCGTTCTAGGCACGGACGTCGAAGCCGGAGGAGAGACTAGCGCGAACTGCATAATCTGCGGAAACAAAGGAAAGAGTATGGTAAGAATTGCCAGGGCGTATTAAACTTTAAGTAACATGGCCTTCTAATACTGTGCAGATGGTTGGAATACGTGGCAACAATCAACATAGTCATAAGGAAGGATAAAGATGCCTAAGAAAAGGAGAAGTCGAGGAAGAGCCAAGGGTGGTAAGGGACGATCCGATGTCGTACAATGTAGCGGTTGCGGCAAAATCGTACCAAGAGATAAGGCAAAGCGAGTGAGCCACTTCGTCACCTTCGTAGAGCCTACGCTAGCAAGAGAGCTTAGATCAAAAGGCGCTAGAATCCCTAGGGAAAAGGTTTCAAAACTCTACTGTATATCTTGTGCCGTTCACCGAGGGGTCGTGAAAGTCAGAGCTAAAGCAGAGAGAAGTCCACGCTAAGGCTTTAGAAAGAACTGGCAACCTTCTTGAATTAGCTATCTTCAGTAATTCTATAGGACGTCTTGATCTTGGCGTATGATCGACTGGTAACAAAGCTTACGAAGGAGAACCTCTGGCTCTACATTCTGAGAATGCTTTCGGAGCGTCCGATGTACGCCTACGAGATCGGCAAGAACTTGAAGAACAGATTTCATTTTTCGGTTGCTACGGTCACTACTTATGTCATATTGTATAGGATGCAATTTGAGGGACTCATTCGAGTTAAGGCGGAAAAGATAGACCCCAGACGCGCCGACAGGAAATACTACGAGCCAACTGAGAAAGGTCTGGAAACCTTGGGAAAGGGTAAGAGTTTCCTACAAGAGGTTCTTACTAGGCTCCAATAGAAGTAGTTTTCAAAAGATAGAGCATCCTCTGCAAGACCGTTAGATGCGTCAAAATCGCGATCAAGACGATACTGTACGAAATCGATGCGTGATTTACTAGGAAGAGGAGGCTTGCTGCAACGATCACCAGAATCCTCTCAGCCCTCTCCATCAATCCCACAGACTCCATCTTCACGTCTGCTGCCTCCGCCCTAGCTCGGACATAGCTGACGAGAATAGATCCAACGAGAGCTGTCAAACCCCATGATAGATCGCATAAACCGCCCAAGATGATTCCACAAATCACTAGGGCGTCCGCATAGCGGTCTGACAATGAGTCTAAGACTCCTCCAAAACTAGAGGATTCGTCGAATAGTTCTGCCATCAATCCATCGATGATGTCCAAAAAACCCGATAGGAAAAACAGGGCTGCGGCGATCGGTACCAAAAGTTCATCTCTTTGGGCCAAACAGTACAAAGACGCTGATAGTACGGCAAGCAGTAGACCAACGACGCTAACTGAGTTTGGAGTAAATCCTATAGAATGAATTGCTCCAGCTATCCCCTTCATCATCGATCGAACCTTTTTCTTAACCATTGTCAACAATCTTGATCTCAGCCCGTCGCATAAGCTTATTTGCATATTGGTTTAACGCGAATAA
>CAYZTF010000060.1:0-3664 GCA_964481305.1 uncultured Candidatus Bathyarchaeia archaeon
TCTAAAATACTTGCCGTTTTCGTTCTGCTGAGAACTTCAGCGCATCTTCTGGGACTTAACGGCTTGAACTCCAGTTTCAATGTTGCTATTAAGGCTTGAGCCCCTTTGGCAATATCTGGCGCTACGAGTATGCCTCTAGCATCTCGATTGGTTGAAGACCTGATTGTTTCCAAGTATTTCGCTAGTTGTAGTACCGCATCCTTTCCCGCGGTCTTCCTCTTTATTTCTATCAACACCAGTCTTCTCTGGCCGTCTATTCCATATAGGTCCACAAATCCTGGTTCAACTTTTTTCTCTATGCTGATGATCCGCAGACCATCTTCTACGAGATTCGGGTCAGCTTTGATGGCATCCCTCATCTCTTCCTCGCTTGCGAAAAGAGAGAAATCGCCTCTGTCAACAAGGTTCAGAACGCTTATTGAATATATTTGTCTGAAGAGGATTCGAAGAGCCTCCCGCGGCCTACGTCGAACCGCCGCCAACAGAAGACCGTCTTTTTGCAGTCTAGTTTCAAGCAGACATCCCGGTGGCTGCCAATTCACAGGCGAATAGTCCGTTGGCCTATGTACAAGTGTAGCGCCATCTTCCTTTACGACAATTATTCGATCGCCCGCCTCTAGTTTCGAGCTGGCTCTACCCCTGTAACTTACTTCGCAGAGTCCTACGATCAGGAGGCCTCTGTGTTCTGAAGTGCTTTTCTTGATTATGGCCTCGGCTTGTTCTAGCAGAGGCTTTTCTATGACAGTGACGCGTTCTAAACTACTTTGCACTCAGTCGCCTCCATTAGGGGTTATATAAGTGCTTATGCATGGAAAGAATGTTATTCCTCGCTGCAAATTGAGAAGGCAAATCTCAATATCACGATAATAGTCGTCATCTATTATGTCTTATGAGGTTTCTTCAAGATGGTTAAGGACCTTTGGCAAACAAAGCGAAGCATCATGAAGGAATATGATCTGACGGCGAAGAATTACGACCTACGCTATCGTGAGGAACAACTAAAGAAGTACGATGCGGTCTTAAGTAGGATTAATGCGGTCAAAAGAGGCGCCGTTTTGGATGTGGGTTGTGGCACTGGTATGCTCGCGGAAAGACTCGCAGAATCAGCTTCATATGTGGTAGCTATCGACTTTTCGAAAGCGATACTGAAGAAGGCGGGAGATAGGTGCAAAGCTCTCCATAATGTCTTTTTTATCTGCGGCGACGCAGACCACCTCCCGCTCAAAGGAGACGCTTTCGATAACGTCTTTGCTTTTACACTACTTCAGAACGTTCCAGAGCCAACCAGAACCGTAGAGGAACTTATCCGAGTGGCTAAACATGGGTCATGGCTGGCTATTTCCTGTTTAAAGAAGAAGTACACGGAGATCGAGCTTACCGATCTGGTCAAGGTTTCCAACCTAAGGCTCCTAGAATTAATGGATTACGATTACTTGAAAGACTACATCTTAATATGCAAAAAAGGAGCGCACTAGATCGATCTTTTTAGCAGGGTTTTTCAACCTAGTATATGCCACACGGCTTGCAAAAAGCCAAAATTCGACAAAACTCTTTTTTAAAAAAGGTTTTTATATTGAACCCCATCTAGCCAAATGGCTAAGGAGAAAAGAAGACTTGGAGCCAAGCAAAAGACCTAGAAGCGTGATGATAAGAAACATTAACAACAATGTGACCGTCAAGCTAAAGACTGGAAACAGGTTCAAAGGTCGCATGGTTCAATGTGACGACTTCATGAATATTATCATGGAAGGCACAACTGAATTTTTTGAAGACAAGCAAGTGGCCAGTTACGGGACTATCTTCATCCGCGGCAACAACGTCATATACATCTGCATCGAGAAGTGAATAAGCCAATTACTTAAAGTAATTTTCATAGCAAAATATATGCAAAGGCTTATATCGAATTCGTTCTAGTCCAAGCTCTTACACGGTGTTTCTTTGAGAAGAACGATTTCGGTTGAGGAAGCTTTCCAGAAGCCCATAGAAGAACGCGAGGTGGAGATCGTTGAGCGGAAAGGAAAAGGTCACCCAGACTATATTTCTGACGGATCGGCGGAAGCGGTCTCACGCGCTCTATGCCTATTCTACAGGGAAAAATTCGGCACAGTGCTGCACCATAACGTTGACAAAGGCTTAGTTGTGGGGGGTAAAGCCCACCCTGTTTTCGGAGGAGGAAAGATCATTGAGCCCATAAACGTAATCGTTGCAGGCCGAGCCGTTACGGAAGTCTTTGATGGCAAAAAATCAACAACCGTTCCGATCGACACGGTCTCGACCGACGCTATAAGAGTCTTCCTTAGGGAAAGTCTTCGCTTCTTGGACATAGATAAGCACGTTGTCATAAAATGTATGATCAAACAGGGCTCATCCGACCTGATAAACGTCTTCAACCGGGATACCATTATGCCCTTGGCAAACGACAGTTCATTCGGAGTAGGTTTTGCACCCTTAAGTCAATTGGAAAGACTTGTTTTTGAAACTGAACAGTACCTAAATTCACCTAAGCTAAAGAAAGTGTTACCCGAAGTTGGCGAAGACATTAAGGTCATGGGCCTCCGTAAGAATAAGAACATAAGATTAACGATCGCGGCCGCCATTGTAAGCGGCCTCACACCGGATAAAGATCACTATCTAAACGTTAAAGAGGAGATAAAGAACAGAATCGCGGACCTCGCGACGAAGACAACAGGCAAACCGGTTGAAATCTACGTAAATGCTGCAGACAACCCTAAGACAGACTCCTACTACTTGACGGTTACTGGTACCTCAGCCGAACAGGGCGACGACGGAAATACGGGACGAGGAAACCGCGTCAACGGCCTAATCACGCCTTTTAGACCCATGTCGCTGGAGGCTACGGCTGGCAAGAATCCGGTAAACCACGTAGGTAAGCTCTACAACTTGCTCGCAAAGCTGACAGCAGAGAAGATGTATAATGAAGTTAAAGGGATAAAGGAAGTCTATGTGACGATTCTGAGTAAGATCGGTATGTCTATAGATGAGCCGGCGACGGCATACGTTCAACTCATTCTAGATAAGGGTGTTACTTTAAAGCAGATTTCAAATGAGGTTTCTGGCATACTTGACGAGCAGCTAAATGGAATAAGAAAAGTAACCGATATGATTATCGATGGCAAAGCCATGCTTTTCTGACAAAAGTTTTTAGCCTTAGACGTTCTTTTTAGCATTCTTAGGAGATCTTGGCAGGTTCATTCTTTCATGCGGGCTGCGTTGAAAACAGTTTTAAGCAGTTTTCACCAAATTTTATATCTGCTCATCTGGGGATTGTAGAATCAGATGAAGGTTAGGGAAATTAGGCCTGGGATGAAACGCGTCGATTTGAGAGTTCGCGTCATCGGTCTGTCAGAACCAACAACGGTGACTTCTAGAGACGGGTTTGTGAAGAGTTTACAAGAGGCAGAGGTAGGGGACTCTACGGGAATTACAGTATTGAATCTGTGGGAGGAACGGGTCCGATCGGTCCGAGTTGGCGACGTTATAGATGTCAAGAACGGCTTTATCACTACCACTTCTAGAGGGCAGCTCAGGCTGAACGTTGGCAGATACGGGCAGTTAATAAAGGTAGAAGACGCGGCTTTCCCGACGGAGGAAGAGATTCAGGCAACTAGGTAGAGGATCTGCGGCTTCGACTTATCTAGAGTTT
>CAYZTF010000061.1:0-3657 GCA_964481305.1 uncultured Candidatus Bathyarchaeia archaeon
TGAAAAACTTGTTATGGCTGCGGTTTGTTTCAGATCAGAAACAGAGGCCAAGATAGCCATCAGCATCCCCATGATAAGAATGGAAACGTATGGTGTTCCAAATCCCGAGTGGACTTTTGCAACAGATTTCGGAAGCTGCCCGTTTCTTGCCATCGCAAATGAAACTCTAGACAGACCAATGAGGTTGGTCAAGAGAACGCTTGCTGTCGCGATTAGAGCCCCAAAGGAGACGGTTGCAACTATCGCGAAGTTTCCTGTCATCTTTGCTGCATCGGCGATCGGTGAGCCTGATCCTGCAAGGATCTTATAGTCCTGTAAACCGGTTGCGGTGAAGCCTGTCAAAACATATATGATCACAGAGGTGGCTAACGCAAGCAAGATCGACAGTGGCAATGTTCTTGTTGGATTCTTTACCTCTTCGCCGAGCGTTGCTATTCTTCCGAAACCCAAATACGCGAAAAAGATGAAGGCTGCTCCTTGAAGGATTCCAAAGAGGCCGTTTGGAGCGAATTGGGAATAGTTACGCGGATCTATCTGAAAGACTCCGGTTATAACAAATAAGCAGAGGATTGCGATCTTAGTTAGGACCAAAATGTTATTGACAGTCGCCGATTGTTTTATTCCGACGAGATTTAAAGCCGTTAATGTCAATGCGACTAAAATTGCAACTGTCCTCATCGAGAATAATGGAAACATCGCCACAAAGTAGCTTGCAAATCCCAAGCTTATCGCTGCTCCGGCCACGGTTTGAGCGAACAGCCATAAACAACCAACGACAAAGGCCACAGAAGGAGAGACTATCTCATAGACATACTCGTATACTCCTCCCTCCTTTGGAATCGCTGAACCGACTTCGGCGAAGCTGAACGCGGTGAAAGACGCAACCACGCCCGCGATCGTCATCGAAACAATGACAGCTGGCCCAGCGTAACCTATGGCGATGCCCAACACGACAAAGATTCCGGCACCTATTATTGCCCCGATCCCAATAGACGTAGCATCGAAAAGATTCAGAGTCCTCTTCAGCTCCATAATCCTTCGCGACCAGCAACTTTTCTTAGGCGAATGCCTTCTTCATCTCCTCTTCGCCTATCCCGACGATCTAGGGTACTCCTTCGCTCTAACGAAGAGCATTATTCTTGATAATCTATCACCCACGACACGACTTAGCCCTTTCTCATCGCGCGTTCGATAACCTGACTCCTAGAAGGATGAATTTAGTAGCCTTCTTCAATTAACTTCTCAACGCGTCGTTTGATCTCGTTCCTGATGGTTCTGACTGTTTCGATGGGTTTTCCAGCGGGATCGTCCAGGCCCCAGTCTTCGACCTTATCCAAGAAAACAGCGGGGCATACTTCCTCTGCAGCGCATCCCATGGTGATGATCTTGTCAGCTTCTTCGATCATCTCCATTTGAAGCAGTTTTGGCTTCTGTCCGCTGATGTCGATTCCAACCTCGTTCATCACCCGAACAGCGTTTGGATCGACCTCGTCCTTCGGCTTCACCCCAGCGCTGATCGCCCTTCCCCCTTTTGAAAAGGCATTGTAAAAGGCCTCTGCCATCTGGCTTCTAGCCGCGTTTCCCACACAGATGAATAGAACTTTTTTCACATGGCCACCTCAAATTGACCCTTTCACTCTGTAAATGGATGACTGACTAATAAAACACATAGTCTGCTGTTGTTCACGCGCACGTTATTGACAGGACAATCCCGCACGAGATTCTATATCAGTTTGAAACCCAAGACCATACATCGTCCTCTTTTGCTTAGATCAATTGATCAGTTAATTGGTAAAAGACCGATCGCTAAGCGCTACATGTTGTCGTCCTCCGAACAGATTGGAATGATTAACCAGGAAACTTGGTAGAGTTCATCAAGAGAAGCCTTAAATAATAGAAAAGCTTAAATATATCTTACGACGCAATTTTATGAACTCTGTTGGGCCAGAGTAGAAGCTCATAAAGCCGATCGTCGCTAAGGCGCATGAAGATTTTTCCGAGCCTGCGTTAAACAGAGTTTGCTCTTTCTGGCTCATAGGAGCCGCAACAGTAAGGCAGGTGAGAAACGTGCCTAGCACAAAACAAGCCCATCAGACATCTGAAAAGATAGAGCGGTGCCCCGAATGCGGTGGCACTAAATTTATCGAAGATTATGACAGGGGAGAGATAGTCTGTGGGAACTGCGGCCTCGTCGTTAAGGAGAACGTAATGGACGAGGGACCGGAATGGAGAGCATTCACAAGAGAGGAGAAGGACACAAGAAGCAGGGTAGGCACGCCCATCTCATACTCCGTTCATGATAAAGGTCTATCAACGGTTATTGACAGGGTTAATCGCGACGCTTTCGGAAGGGAGCTTCCTGCTTCCACCAGACTCCAAATGCTTAGGCTCAGAAAGTGGCAGATCAGAGCTCGAGTTCACTCTTCCGTCGACAGGAACCTCGCCCAAGCGATGGCTGAGCTCGACAGACTAGCGGACAAGATCCACGTACCAGACTCCGTCAAAGAGAAAGCCGCTCTGACCTATAGGAAAGCCTTAGACAGGGGCCTTGTGAGGGGACGTTCCATCTCAGCCATCATCGCGGCATCGCTTTATGCATCTTGTCGTTTTACAGAGACACCAAGAACTCTAAAGGAAATTGCAGAGGCTAGCCTCATAAGGAAGAAGGACATCGCCCGGTGCTATCGCCTACTTAACTATGAGCTTGGATTCAAGATGCCCATCGCAGACCCGATAAGAAACATTCCAAAGATCGCGTCCAAGATAGGTGTTTCCGAGAAGACTCAGCAAAGGGCGGTCACGGTTATCAAAGAGGCTGAAAAGAAGAGAGTAGTGTCAGGAAAAGACCCGATGGGTATGGCTGCCGCCGCTCTGTATATAGCGTGTGTCTTAGAAGGGGAAAAGAAGACGCAGAAGGATCTGGCGGAAGCCGCTGGCGTGACCGAGGTTACTGTGAGAAACCGGTACAGAGGACTCAAAGAAGCATTAAACCTTGATGTCTAGTGCGAAATAGTCCTAAGATCCCTCATTTTTCTTTGAAGATTGTCTTTCTTTGGCGGCCTCTTCTACTTCAACAAATAGGGGACCTTTGAATCCGCAGCTTTTGCAGACATATTGTTCCGGCAACAGCCATGGCTCATACTTGCTGGAAAAGCCGACATCTGTGCTGCCGCACTTTGGGCAGACTCTCGGCTTGACACCTTTCCTTTTCAAACTCTTTATAGTATCTGCTAGGTTCTTGAAAGCAGACAGAGCAGACACCTTTTCCTAAACCTTAGAGGATCACTTGACTTCAATGTTTTCCTCTTGAAAGCCCTGCTTTATCAGAACTTCCCTAGTTTTCTCCCTTTGATCGCCCTGAAGGAGTATTTGACTGTTCTTCGCTGTTCCACCACAAGCACAGATGGTTTTCAATCTTTGGGCGAGCCTGCCCAAGTCAACGTTCTTCTCGTCTACGCCTTCGATGACAGTTGTAGGGCGACCCCATTTTCGAGTCTCGAGTTTGATGACCACTTTCTGCTGCTCTTTGATGATTGTGCCGCAAACGCAGATTTCCTTAGGAAGACCACAAACTGGACAAATCTCTGCCATTATTAGGTTTCTAAGCTCCTTTACTGGCAAAGAATTCGCGTTAAAATTATTTAACCGTTACGTTAT
>CAYZTF010000062.1:0-3624 GCA_964481305.1 uncultured Candidatus Bathyarchaeia archaeon
GGCAATGCCAGTGTCGAGGCAATTATTCTGTCATGGGCCTCAGCGTCATCGATGACGCTGACGACCGCTCCATACTCCTCAAACAGCTTTGAGATCAATCGCGTAAGCTCGGGATCGTTACCAACAGGAATGATGGCAACACCTTTACCGTAGACTCCTCTGGCGCCTGGACCGAAGAGAGGATGCACGCTAATCGTCCGTATGCCGCGTTGTTGCGCCTTGCTTAAAGCTTCGACGATTCCCTTCTTGACCGAGGCTATGTCAAATAGGATGCTGCCCTTCTTCATGTAGTTAGCAACTTCAAGGATCATCTCTGCGGTAACCTCGATGGGGGTGGCTACTACCACGATATCGGCGTTCTGTACCGCTCCGCTATTGGAGTTGGCATACCCTACTCCAATGTCTTCCGCAACTTTCGCCGTCTTTTCTGGAAAACGACCGGATATGACGACCTGAAAACCTTTGTCGCGAAAGAACTTGGCAAACCACCTGCCCATCTTCCCTGTTCCGCCGACGACAGCTACCCTTTCCATTTTTCCAACATCTTCCCGATTCTTTCAATACCTATCTTAATGTTCTCTTCGCTCGTTCCGAGCGATATCCTGAAACATCTCGGATAGTCTCCAAACGCTTCTCCCGGAGCCACCGCAACCTTCTGTGTGGACAAGAGTTTCAATGCAAAGTCGTTCGAGTTGAAGTCTTCACATTTGGCTTCCGGGAAAATGTACATCCCTCCGTCCGGCTTCTTAAAACCAAGAGGCAAACCACGCAGCGTATCGCAAGCGATACCGACTCTCCTCCTCATCGTTTCCGAGAATGTCGCAACCGTCTTCTCGTCTATTGTCAACGCCTTGAGCGCTGCCATCTGAACAAATTCCGGCACACAGGTTGCAGAAATCTGCATGATCTTCTGCATCCTCAGAATTGTCTGAGGGCTGGATATGGCGTATCCAACCCTCCATCCGGTCATTCCATACTTCTTGGAGAAGCTGTTAACGTAGATGAAATTGTCGCAAGAAGTGCCAAGGATACTCGTAAAAGGGGAGAACGCATAGGCATCGTAGACTTCATCTGAAAGGATTGTCACGTTCCTCTTGTTCGCCAGTTCGACTATCTTCTCCAACTCTTCTTTGGGGATGATCTTCCCGGTGGGGTTGGACGGGTTGCAAAGGATCATAAGCTTTGTTCCTGCGTCGAAAGCCTCCTTGATCTTCTGGAGATCAATATTCCAATCTTCCTCCAGAACCGTGTGAACGTAGTCTATTCTCGTCTTGGCTACGAGTGCGCATTCCTCATATACCGGCCAGTAGGGTTCGATGAGGAGCACCCGGCTTGATTCTGAAACTGATGCTAAAACCCCGGCGAAGACCGCGAATTTTCCGCCTAAAGTGACAAACACTTGATTTGGGTTTATTTTTAATCCATGCTTTTGACGAATCATGCTTGCGATGCTTTCTCTGAGTTCCTTTATGCCGGCTGCTGAAACATACTTGACATCTTTTTCTTCACCTAATGCTTCCCTCGCTGCTGCCTTAACAGTTGGAAGGCACTGGAAATCCGGTTCACCCACGTTAAGTTTGACAACCTTTTCGCCTTGGGACTCAAGTTCCTGAACCTTCTCAAACATCCCGTACAAGTAGCCGGACCTGCCCTGAGTTAATCTTCCTTGGGCTCGCAGAGCCTCAGATATCAGCAGATTCATTACTTTTCCAGTAAACTCTTCGTTGAGTCCAAGCTCTTTTCCCAGCCGGAGAGCTTCTTTGATGACGTTCTTCTCCACTCTTAAATCGACTGTAGAGAGGTCTTGTTCTTTCTTCTTCTTACCGATTTTCTCAGCTAGCTCTAGCCTGCGCTTAATCAGTCTCAAGATCTCATCGTCTACTTCTCGAATAGATCTTCTGTCCTCTTCTAAACTGCCACTCATTCTGATGCCTCTCCTAGCTTAATCAGCGATGACCGTATAGCATGATCAGCTAAAACTATGGCAACAGCAGCCTCCACGACGGGTACCGCTCTTGGGACAACGCATGCGTCATGCATACCTTTCACCTCGAGGGTTGTCTCTGTCATTCTTTCCAGGTCGACGGTCTGTTGTTTCTTGGAGATTGACGGCGTGGGCTTAAAAGCGATTCGGACGACGATTGGCATACCATTAGATAACCCACCGAGAACTCCGCCGGAATTGTTCGTTAAAGTAACCACTCGCCCATGTTCAATCGCGTACTGATCGTTGTTTTCAGATCCGCGCATATGTGCGGAATTGAACCCGGCTCCAAACTCAACACCCTTCACGGCTGGTATGTCGAACAGCATCTTCGCAATGTCCGCGTCTAGACTATCAAGAATAGGTTCACCTAAGCCTACGGGCATGTTCAAGGCTATACATTCGACCACTCCTCCGACGCTGTCGCCCTCCTCCTTCGCCTTCAATATTTCTCTCTCCATCAGGCGCGCGGCCTCCGGCTCCGCACACCTCGCAACGTTTGTGTATGTTCTCTCCTTTATCTCATCAATAGTAGGCTTCTTCCTTGACTTGACACCTCCTATCTCGACGGTGTGGGCGAAAACCTCGACTCCGATGGTTTTCAGAAGCTTCTTCGCGACTGCCCCGGCCATGACGAAAGCCGCGGTCATCCTGCCTGAGAAGCGGCCTCCTCCACGATAGTCGTTAAAATTCTTATATTTGACAGAAGCGGGATAGTCAGCGTGGCCGGGTCTGGGTTTCAGCCTGTATTCCTCGTATGTTTTTGACTCAGCCTTCTTGTTCCAGACCAGCATACATAGCGGGGCGCCTGTGGTGCGTCCGTTGAAGACACCAGAAAGGAACTCCACCTCATCCTCTTCCGCGCGTTGAGTAGAAACCCGATCAATCCCTGGTTTTCTCCTATCCAGCTCCCTCTGGACATCTTCTCTAGATATGGATAAGCCTGGTGGGCAGCCGTCGACGACGACGCCAACGCATCTTCCGTGGCTTTCTCCAAAAAAGGTTATTCTGAAGCTCTTTCCGATCGAGTTACCTGACAACTAGGTTCGCTCCCAATGATTTTAGATCTTCAAAGAAATCTGGATAAGACTTACCTACACACTGGGCTCGAAGGATCTTGGTCTCGCCTCTAGCCGCGAGGGCTGCTACTGTACAAGCCATCGCGATCCTATGGTCACCGTGCGAGTCAACCGTGGTTCCGCGCAGCTCCGATGGCCCGGAGACGGTCAACGCATCGTAATGCATTGTGATTCTTGCTCCCATTTTTTTCAACTCCGACGATATCGACGCCAAACGGTCGGACTCCTTTATTCTAACCCTTTCCGCATTATAGATATTTGTCTCTCCCTCCGCAAAACAGGCTAGGACTGCGCATATGGGAACTAGATCAGGTATATTTCTTGCGTCGACATCCATGCCTTTCAGTCTTCCGCCCGAGACCTTAACCCAGTCTTCTCCTATTGCGACATTCGCATTCATACTCTTCAAGATGTTTATTATTTCGGAGTCAGGCTGATTTACCCTTAGAGACAGGTTTTCAACAGTTATATTAGAGTTCGTCACAGCGGCTGCTGACAGGATGAGAGACGCCGACGAGAAATCGCCAGGCACAATATGGTCAAAAGGCTTGTACTTCTGAC
>CAYZTF010000063.1:0-3585 GCA_964481305.1 uncultured Candidatus Bathyarchaeia archaeon
ATTCATTCGTGGAGAGCGTCAAGCCTACGGAGATGAGACATCTACGGGAGTTGAAAACAATCCCCGCAAATCTCGTTGTCGAAGCAGGAAGCCAACATCATTTATGAGTGGGTAGTTCACCTAAAGGTCAGGGTACCTCTTCTAACCTGTCTATGAATCTCTTGTACCAGCGTTCAAACTCTTCGCTTGATGCTACGTGGAGCTCTATTGGTGCATCTATGTCTTTATACACCGTGGCTTTGACTTTGTAGGCCTCTTCCCTGCTCACACCGTCCACTACTATCAGTATGTCTATATCACTCATAGCCGTGTGTTTGTCTTCGAGGACTGAGCCGAACACGTAGATCTCTGCGTCCTTCCAGAACCCCTCAATAATCCCCTTGGCCCTCGTGGCTATCTCCATGTAGTTGTTGAGCTGCTCTAATGTCTTCCTACCTGATTCTATGTACGATTCAAACTCGTTCGACAAACTTCTTGAACACCTCCTTTACGAACCTCAGCATGCTCCTGACCTCGCCCCCCTCGTAGCGTCTAGGCAGATATCTGGCGCCTATATACGCATCGTCAATCTTGGTTAGGTACACCATGTTGTCAGCGTCATCCAGTAGAGGTTGAAGATTAGGGGAGGTCCTAGAGAATTCACGGATGAGCCTTATGATGGAATGGGTTCTGGGGTAGGTGCCGGTCTTGACGAGGAGCTTGTACTTAAGTATGAGTTGGCAGTACTGCTCGATGTTGAAGGCAGCCAAATCCTGAATGCCCTCCTCAACCAGCCCTTCAGCGTTCCTGAGGAAGGCATCAGCCCTATCTTTGATTACCTCAGCCTCTTCAAATGACACCTTAAGCCCCATAAATAGAACGGCGAAGGCTACTAATAAAGTGCCTTTTCTTAGAACTTCGCTATTTCCACAAATACGTCAGCCTCAAAGTCCGAATCGCGTTCCTCGAGGAGCAACTGAAATGCTGCAGTTCCTAGAAAATCAGGTGGTTTCTCTTGACGATCGATCGAAGCCCTTCGGAGGAATGTCGAGGGCCTCATTGCAGTTAGAACGCCAGAAGATGCTCTATAACCTGGAGAGGAACATTCAGAAGCTCGGCGGCTCGAGCGTCAATTCAAATATAATACAGCTACTTTCTCAACTCGTCTATTATCTTCAAAAAGTCGGAGAAAATTCTTTCAGTCTTCCTAAGGACTTCGCTAGTGATTTCAACTGTATAGTATTCGTCTGGAACAAATTTTTCTCCCCCGAGCGTAAATGGGTATCTGGAACGGACGATGTGAGCCCCGGCCTCGATTTCTTTGATCAACTTCAAGGTTTCACGAAACGATTTTCCTTTTAGAAGTTGGGGATTCATTTGTTTTGTCGCGTTTGTGATCGCCAGCGTCCACCTATGTCTCTTCGCAGGCCTGGCTCCGATGACAATGAGGTAAGCGTTGACGGCGTTGTCTACGGCGAAGCAAGCGTCGAGGACGGCGCTTGGATATATGGCGATCTCGTACTCCTTCCTCGCCGCTTCCAGCTTATTCTCCGCTGCCTTGACATAGTCTAGAACCCCTATCTTCTCAGCCATAACATCGTCCCCCTATTGAGGATGTATGCTCCTCTCACTTCTTCCTCCTTCTCTAGGAGGAGCCCAGTCACCACACCATCCTTATCGACTAGGACGAGGTATCCAGATAAGATGCCGAAGATCAACCCCAATTCAATGTATAACCCCCGTTTGAAGCCGTCCAAAGAAACCGTTACGGCCTCGATCGGTACGTCGTACTTTACCTCCAGGTCCATAATCCTGTATTCTATCTCATTCTCCACGCCCGAGACCACGATCAACAGATCCAGATCGCTCTCTGGATCAGCCTCCAATCTTGCAACCGTCCCGAACAGGATGACGGCAAGCACCCTTGGGTCATCCGCTAGCTCTTTGGCCACCCGAACAGCTTTTTCTATCAAAAAATGTGAATAGACTGCGGGCTTCTGGACGACATCGAGTAAATGATTGCCCCTTCGGCTGGCCGCATACTCCTTTCCGTTGGAGAGGACTAAGTTGCTTTTCAGCATTTCTCCCAGCGTTTTCGCGAGCCAGGGATCGCTTAAGCCCGTCTCAGCCTTAAGCTCCGAGAATCGTTTCGGACGTTCCAACAATACCGCTAACACCTTCACTTCGGGTTTAAGGACGACGTAGGGGAGATTTGAACCTTCTTCAATACGGCGCATAAATTCACTTAATTGAATTAAGTATTTAAACCTTCCCACGCCATTTACAGAAAATGCGCAAGCTGCCGACTTCAGTCGCGGAGAGTGTCAATTGGTAGAAAGCCTGTAATATATATCAGCCTATGAAAAGGCAATGGCAAACTCTTAACTTAGGTTGTGAATACAGAACTAAATAGTTCGCGATTAAGGAGCTGAAACCCTTGTCTGGAGAGAAAGTGCTAGTAACAGGCGGCGCCGGCTTCATCGGAAGCCACATCGTCGACAGCTTGCTCGCCAAAGACTTTGAAGTCACGGTTCTAGACAACCTCTCCTCAGGAAAGATGAAAAACATAGAACAACATCTCAACAAAGAGAATTTGCACTTCATAAAAGGCGACATTAGAGACGATGATGCAGTCAAGCAAGCAGTAAAAGACATCGACGCCGTCTTTCACGAAGCCGCGCTCGTAAGCGTAACCAGATCGGTCGAAAACCCCTTTCCTACGAACGAGGTGAACGTGACAGGTACGCTGAACTTGCTCAAGGCAAGTTTAGAAGTCAGCGTCAAACGCTTCATCTACGCGTCATCCGCATCCGTTTACGGGGAAACCGAAACCCTACCCAAGAAAGAGACGCTACCAACCCGACCGATATCGCCCTACGCGACTTCTAAACTGGCAGCTGAAAACTACTGCAAAGCCTTCCATAAGGTATATGGCCTCGAAACAGTCTCTCTACGCTACTTCAACGTCTACGGCCCAAGACAAACCCACGGTCCATACAGCGGAGTGATCACCATCTTCACAAACCGCCTCTTAAACGACGAACCACCAATAATCTATGGCGATGGAACGCAGACGCGCGACTTCACAGATGTGCAAGATGCAGTCCAAGCCTCAATGCTTTCACTAAAATGTAAAAACGCGGTTGGCGAAGAATTCAACGTAGCCACCGGCAAGCAGACCACGATAAACCAGCTAGCACAAACGCTTCTGCGCCTCACGGGCAAAACAAGCCTACAACCGAAACATACAGACCCAAGAGAAGGTGACATCAAACACAGCTACGCCGACATAAGCAAAGCAAGAAGAGTCCTAGGATACGAGCCGAAAATCACCCTCAAAGACGGGTTGAACACCCTCGTAGAATGGTATAAAAAATCCAAAGGCGCGCAATGCAAACCATTATGAGCGACACCGAATAAATTAAAGAGGAACAAGATGCCGTCGCCAAAAAGCGAGTTGTACAAAAAGGTTAGGGTCATCTACGTCAAAACAGACTTCTTTGAATCCCTGATGCAGAAGGCCCTGGGCAAATACGGATTCAGGATGACCCTGGCCAAAACCCTAGGATACTCATCACCGAACGCACTAAAGCAAAACACAGAGGA
>CAYZTF010000064.1:0-3550 GCA_964481305.1 uncultured Candidatus Bathyarchaeia archaeon
GCAGAGACCTCTATGGCAATCTCATCGTATAGTTTCAGAGCTTTCTCCGCCGCCTTCCTATAGCCGTCCACGATGATCGTGGAGTGGACGTTCTTGTCCAAAAGCTCCTCAGCTTTCTCCAAGAGGCTGCCAGCTAGGACCACGACGGACGTGGTGCCGTCTCCAACCTCGTCGTCAGTGGCCTTCGCCACCTCCACCATCATCTTCGCCGCAGGGTGCTGGATATCCATCTCTTTAAGTATGGTTGCTCCGTCGCTGGTTATGGTCACGTCGCCGAGGCTGTCAACAAGCATCTTATCCATGCCCTTCGGGCCGAGGGCAGACTTAACGGTTTCAGCAACGACCTTGGCCGCCATCATGTTAGCTCTCTGAGCGTCCTTACCCCTGCGCCTTGAGCTTCCTTCCTTCAGAATCAGAACGGGTTGGCCGCTTATCTGGGCCGGTATAGCTTGCGCCATATTATCGCCTCCTCAATTCAATCCATAATCGTACTCGAGGAGTCTTAAGCATAGATCCGCCTCGGTGCTTCGCCTATTATTTCTGCGATCTTTTTTTGGACATCGTCTTTGGGACTGACCGGTGTACTGGTAACCTTCGTGTAGCCTGCAGATACTGCCCTGCCTATGCATAGGGTGCTGAATCCCAGTCTTTGAGCAAGTCTCTCTTCCATAACACCTTTCATCCAGATCAGCTTCAAGAGCAATTGGTAGAGCTTTGTCAGGTTGGCGGGAACGTGTTCAGCGTAATGCCATTTCTCTGCAAACTCAATGCCCTTCATAGTCAACACTAAGTATTGACTCCTTCTTTGGACTCTGAAAATCCCTGGTGGTGATCGCCTAGTCGTAACAATCTTCTCCGTCGTGCATTAATCTCCACCAACCTAAAGGAACAAGTGGACTGTGCCTCATCGCGTGCACGATCAAAGCTTCTTCTTCAATTTCTCTTCTAATTCCTTGATCCGTGCTTCCAGTCTATCGATGTTTTTCTTTTCTATGCTTATAAATCCTCTTTTCCATATCTTCAAGCTTCTCCCATATTTTATCGATCTCTGCAGACATGTTTCTCACCTCCAATCGCTAGAATTTGAGTCTAGTAGCTTGATTTCATTTTTAGGAGCAACATTACACAAGATTCGTGCGCGCCGTTGGAGGGGACAATATAGGCGCCTTTCTCCTTCGCCTGAAGAGTAAGATGGCGACGAGGGCTACGACAATCACCAGTACACCTGCTAGGCTATAGAAAGCTGCCAGCTCCATTCCGAAGATCAGCGCCTTGACTGTGTACGACCCGACGGCTGATTCTACAGTGTTTCCAACATTGTCCTCGGCCTTAACCTTGAATTCCACTATTGTGCCATCTGACTGCTTTGGTATAGCAGCTGTGTAGTTTGATCCCGTGCTGAGGCTCATAGGCAAACTGGTCCAAGTTCCTCCACCAGCAGTGTAGAGCAGTATTACCGCTTTTACTCCAGACTCCGTATCTATCACGTTTGCGGATACGGTGACTGCGTCGCTGGGTTGAGGCTTCTTAGGATCGTAGACGACATTGCTAATCGACGGAGGCGTATAGTCTCCGACGATCATGGATGCCGATTGGATTGTCATGGCGAAAGAGGCTTTCACAACGCTATCCTCCAATACGCCTACGAAGAAGGAGAAGCATATCCCTGTCTCCCGGTCGTAGTGACCCGTCACGTTAACTGTTCTCACGCCAGTACTTGCAAGCAATGCAAAGTAGCAGATGGTCCTCCTCGCCTTAAGCCAAATTTCACTCCTCGTCTCATTTACCACAACACATGGACCTAGACCCACCGGGTCGCCCTTGTTGAGGCCGGCTGGAATTATCCAGAGACCGAATGTATTGGCACTGAGGTTCATGGTTGAAGAACTAGGAGGAGCCTTTGTTCCGTTTTGGAATGTAACAGTCGCCGTGAAGTTTATGACGCTTCCAGAAACGCCTTTAACCTCAATATCGGCAGCGTTGATGGGAGGAACAGTAAGGCCGGTCACACCGAGAATTGAAAGGTTCCCATAAATGGAGACGCCGTATGATACTTTATCACCAGGCTTTACGCCCACCGAGACAGCGTTCGATGTGGGAACAAGAGTCGATAGAAATAGCAGTAACATAGGCCACAAGATCTTTTTCAATCAGTCCACCCCAAAAAAGAAGCTTGGCGTTCATAACACCTTTACCAATAGAACAGTAACTATCAAAAAACGATTAATTCGTGCGCGCCTATATTTGGAATATGAATATAAACGCTGCATTTGTCTAATTTGTATTCATAGAAGGGGAGATATTGGGTACTCAAAGAAAAAGGATAGTTGCGAGGACGGTTCGTATCACGCAGGACCTGGATGACCTTCTTCGGAAGGACGCCGAGGAAAAGAATACCAGTGTCAACGCCCTCATGTACTCGATATTGACGAAATACGCCGAATGGGACAGGTTCCTTGAGAAGCTCCGTTTCATTACTATCGCAGAGGAGGCTTTTAGACATATTCTTGAATTAGTCGAAGAAGAAGAAGACCTTACCAAAATCTCGTCGAATCTTGGGGCACGACTACCTAAAGAAATCGCAGCTTTCATGTTCAAGCAAATAAACCCAAAGACGCTTCTCGAACTCTTCTCACTTTACTCGAAGTACAGTGGACTTTACAAATGTGAAGTCGAAGTGAAAGGAGAAGAACGCACAATTATTTATCACCACGATCTTGGGGTGGCGTGGTCATACTTCCTGAAGCACTATATCGAAGAAGCGATCAAGACCGTTGGCGGGTTTGCCCCAAAGAGTGAAATCACTGAGAATGAAGTAATCGTAAGATTTCATGCACCTTAGAGCCAGAGAGCTGGTCACGTGAGATCGTCCTACGCCATTTGATGTCTATGGTTCAGCAAAGAGAGCTTTTGCCTTTAACGATAGAACTTGGCGCTACTATGAATACTGTGGGCGCGCGATTAAATTTCAGCATTTTGCTTTGTTCTTTTCTCAATCTATTCTATTCCAGATTCTTTCATAGACATAGTATGCTACGCTTGTGTAGATGTTGCTTATCATCATAAACCAGAATGCGACTTCAAGTCTCCTGGTAAAAAGATAGATTGAGGTAAAATCTAATACGACGATCAGAATCCTGTAAGAAATCGCTTTAGTTAATGATCTTGTCCAGTGTTCTTTATAATCACGCGTCCCGATACTCACTTGCTATCCAAACCCGTGTTCTTGCTATGTTTCTTAAATCGTCAGCTCTTGACAGACGATCGACTGATCATCGCTTAGCCTTCCTATTTATCAACTTTTAGTGGCGCGCGGACTCGATACTTCCGCAATGAGACTTGATAAAGCGGGGCTTCTCGCAGGCTTCAGCCCTCCTCTACAAACCTTATCTTAGTCGCCCCGGAGCGAAGCTCGTTGAAATACTTCTCACAGCGCCAAAACAGCGCCGTCGGGTCGTGTGACCAAATATTCGACCGGATGCTCTCCACATAACTCACATGGCGCTCCCGGCTTAACATGGCGAAAGGGCCAAGCGTCTTCAGGAGCACC
>CAYZTF010000065.1:0-3486 GCA_964481305.1 uncultured Candidatus Bathyarchaeia archaeon
AACAGGCGGCACCTAATGTTCTGAAACAGGAGCCGAAGGCAAGCTTCCTTTGGATTGGGGACAACACTCAGAGGAAGAATCTCTATGTGAAGTATATGCCGTTTCAATCTGAAGTGCAGGCTTTCTATGAAAAGGCGCAGGTGTTTGCCATAACCAGCCGGTACGAGCCGTTTGGCAACGTCGCCGTTGAGGCTCAGGCGTCCGGGCTGCCAGTCGTGGCATCGAAAACCGGCGGACTGGCCGAGAACGTCTTGGACGAGAAGACGGGTTTGCTTGTAGAGCCGGAGAATCCGTATGCCCTCGCGGAGGCGTTGCTCGCTCTTCTTAGGGATGAGAAACGCTGTCACCGGTACGGTGAGGCTGGGAGGAAGTGGGCGGAGAACTTCTCTCCTTATAAGGTGGCGTCTCAATACTTGGAAGTCTACGAGGCGGTTGCGAAGAGATGAAGGCCCTGGTCACCGGTTCCGCGGGTTTCGTAGGCACGCATCTGTGCAGAAAGCTGAGGAAGTCAGGCGCAGACGTAGACTGTTTTGACATAGCATCGGGACAAGATCTTCGAAAGTTCAGTCAAATTCGAGATTCGCTCAAGAAGTTTGAGCCGGAAAAGATATTTCATGTCGGAGCGGTGGCAGGGATTTCCGGAAGCTTCAAGAATCCGAGGAAGTGTTTCATGACAAATGTGGTAGGTACGTTTAACCTGCTTGAAGCTATTCGCGTCTTGGATTTGGATGCTACACTGGTCTTCAGCGGCAGCTCAAGCGTGTATGGAAACATTGAGCCGCCGCAGTCGCCTAGGATCGAATATGATCCTTTGAGTGTTTATCCGGCGTCGAAGGCGATGGATGAACTCTTGCTTTTGGCGTACCACCGATGCTACGGCATCCCGGTTGTTTTGCTCAGATATTTTAATGTGTATGGGCCTCTAGCTGAAGTGTATCGTTCCTCCACGGTGATAGCGCAGTTCATGACGCAGGTTGCGAAGGGGGAACCTCCAACGATAATTGGTGATGGGGAGCAGACGAGGGATTTTACATATGTGGATGATGTCGTGAGCGCAACTATAGAGGCGGGTCTCAAGAAAGAGGCCGTTGGCGAGATACTGAACATCGGTACGGGAGTCGCCCACTCTGTGAACACGGTCGCCAGAAAGATAGTTGATCTTTTTGGGTCAGATTTGGAACCGGCACATGTTCCGGAGCGACCTTATGTTGAGCCCCGACATATACGCGCGGATACCTCGAAGACGGAGAAGGTGCTTGGTTTCAGGGCGAGGATCGGCCTGGACGAGGGCTTGAGAAAGTACTACGACTATTTTTGTGCGAAGAAATAGCTTGTGGCGGCATAGGCGTATGGGTTGAAACGCGTGTCTCACCATTTGAAAAGAGTGTGTGTGCACGATGAGGGGGGACGAGGGTAGGGTCAAACGCAGGTTCAAGGCTTATGAGTGATGGGATGAGGGTTCTCCAGCTTACGAGAAGAGTCTACGGTCCTGACGAAGAGCATTATCGAGAGATTTCGCGTCTTTTGGGCTCGGTTTGCGTTGTTTCGACCGAGAGATACGGGCTCCTAGGTTTCGTCTCTCAGGCCTTCAGGATGAGTAGGCGCTCCGATCTTGTTGTGGCCAACGACTTCTTTTTCTTAGGCTTAGTTGCCTTCGTCATCAGTAAGATCAATCGGAAACCTTTTTTGGTTACGGTTCATGGTGTGGACTGGCAGTTTGCTATGCGTCATTTTTGGGTTCCAGTTTTCTGGCACCTCTTCAGAAGACCCATCCTCCTGTTGTGTGACCTTGTTAAGGTGGACTGTGAGGCCACGAGGCGTCTGCTCGTCGTGTGGCATGTTCCGGAAGCTAAGATAAGGGTCCTTGGAAGCTACGTTGACTTGGAACTCTTCAAGCCAGAGCCGATTTCTCATGAATATCCGACGCTTCTCTACGTGGGAAGTCGAGACCCGGTTAAAGGAGTTGATAGACTGCTGGAAATGTTCAGTAGGATCCGTGAGCAGATCCCCTCTGTTCAACTTCACGTATGTGGGTTCAAGTATCATGAGGCCCCTGGAGTGACTTATTACGGCTTCGTACCTCATGATGAGCTTCCAGAATACTACAACCGTTGCGACGTTTACGTTCAGGCAAGCTACTCTGAGAGTTTTGGAAGGAGTGTTGCTGAGGCGATGGCATGCGGCAAGCCCGTGATTGTCTTCAACGTTGGAGGATTAAGCGAAACGATTGGATGGGGAGGCCTGCTTGTTCCGAACGATGATTCGGAGAGCTTCGTTGAGAACGTTGTGTGGCTGCTGAAAAGCTCGGATGTTAGACGCAAATTGGGCGTCGAAGCGCGGAAGCAAGCTTTGAAGTACGAGTTTCATGCTCGAGAGAAAAGGCTTGTAGAGATTTATGAAGAGGCTCGTGGGTGAAATATGTATCTTAGTCGCTCACACGCGATGCCGTCCTTTATGTAAGTACTACAACCAGCGCTCATGACGTCTCCTAGGTTCACGTGAATTCTTCTGTGATTAATTTGTGATGTATTATGACAGGTTAGGCCTCTCTCACGTGTTTGGCTATTTTCAGCCTAGCAACTTTACTCAGCAACTCGTCATCAGCTGTATAGAATGGGACTCTTAGCAGGATCGCCAAGGCTATGTAGCTTGCATCGTACATCGTTACATCATACTTTGAGGATGCTCTTACTGTTTCATCCTTCAAGCGTCCATTGAGCCTCCATGATTCAAAGCCGTACTTGTTCAGAGAATGTGCTATGTCGATCAGCTCGGTTTCAGAGTACGCTTCGCTGTGCTTTAGGGCGTTTAGCACTTCATACTCAAGTAAGGCTGGTACGGTTATCGTGATACGTCCTGAAACATGATCATCTCTGAGCCTTAAAGCCTGCTCGCTGTCGTTCTCCTTCAGGTACCATTTGACTACTATGCTCGCGTCTACGATTATCTTTTTGACCGCCACTCCCGGATCACCCTAGCGCTGTCCCAGCCCTCGGGGGCTATCTTCCTTAGCTTCTCGTTGAGCAGGATGGCCTCCGCTAGGTTGCGCCCAACATCCTCCTCAATTTTCTTCCGAATGGAGTCCCTTATCACTTCGCTCCAATTCACGTGCTTCAGCCTTTTCATACGCTCCCTAAGTTCCTCATCCACTCTAACGGTCAAAGTTGCCACTTTCTTCACCTTCATGAGACTCTTAGATGTCTCCGTATATAAATGTAATTATGTATAGACGTTTAATGATTATCGCGTGAGTAGTAATCTATCATAATTGGATTCGGCTATCGGAACAATAATATGTGCACACCTCTCAACTCATCGCTCTCCGCCATTCAATCTTGTGGAAGTTGAGGTGACGACTTGCTAATAAAAGCCTAACACTGCCCTTTCTCAGGCTCATTAGTTCTTTTCAAGAATTCCTTTATTTTGTCAGTAACGAACTTGGCATCGTCGATTATTTCTTGAGTTTTCTCGCGGGTGTAATACTCC
>CAYZTF010000066.1:0-3279 GCA_964481305.1 uncultured Candidatus Bathyarchaeia archaeon
ATTCATTTCTATCAGAGAGGCGCCTTGAGATGAACCCCACGGTCTTCCAAATGATCGAACAGAAAATAGGCAAACGGGTTCTAATAACACTGGACCGCGATTTTGGCTACGAAGGAGTTCTCACGGCCGTCTCTCAGGAACCTCCGGGTGTCTGGCTATCAGACGGGGAGGCCGTAACATTCAGATCTAGCCTGGCTCAGCCTCTGCCTCAAATAGCCAGCCGCGAGGAGAGAAGCGAACTTTTTATCAATCTAAACGCCGTCTTGAAAATAGAGGTCCTCCACTAGACCGATATTTTCCGAAGGGAAGAGCCTACGACGACGGACGTCAAGATAGGATGGTTAGAGGGCCCCGTAATCGCAACGGAGAACACCATAATCCGCTTAGATTCAAGGACGCGTGGATCACGAACCACCCGTAATTTCATATCGCATGCCCACGGAGACCACGTCGCAGGCTTCGAATCAAAAGCCGAGAACTTTTCGACGATCGAAACCAAGGAAGTTTACACTTCAAGAGGCATGAGAACCACAAATTTTAAGCCCCTTAAATGCGGCGAAAGGGTCGTCTTAGGCGATCTAGAAATCACGGCTCATGATGCGGGACACATGCTGGGTTCTGCCCAATATAAGATCCAGACCCCGGAGACAAGCGTTCTTTACACAGGAGACATTAACTGCAGAGAGGCTTTGACCACTAGTAAAGCAGAGATTGTGCCCTGCGATACTCTGATAATAGAAGCCACTTACGGCCTTCCTTTCTACGTCTTTCCTGAGAGAGACGATGTCTATCGGGAGGTTGTTGAGTGGACGCTGAATCAGGTTCAAAATGGAAAGACGCCCGTCTTTCAAGTGTACTCCGCCGGCAAAGCACAGGAGGTAATAAGGCTCCTAAACACTTTCACAAAGGTACCGGTGGTTACAAATTCAGCCATAACGAAGGTTAATGACGTCTACACGCGGTATGGCGTGTCCATGGATTTCATAGATCTTGATGCTGAAGAGGGAAAAGAACTCATCAAAAAACATGAATGTGCATATGTCATCCCCACTTCACAGTCTTACCCCATAGATGAGGGCTTCTCCAGAGCGTTCGTGACGGGATGGGCACTGAAATTTAAGCCACGCCTGAATGGAAACACTGCCTTCCCTCTGAGCGCTCACGCAGACTTCATCCAACTAGTAAACTACGTGGAAGAGGCTAAGCCGAAGAAGGTCTACACCGTGCATGGATACAAGGAAGAGTTCGCGGACTTCATACGTCGAAAACTTGGGATAAACGCTGAACCGATACCTCCTTTGCAACAGACGCGCCTAGGAGAGTACCTATAGCATTATTCGAGCAAGAATGACGGCCACGATCAAGACGACGGACAGAACAATAACGACCTCTGGACGCATCTTTATTCCAGACGGGGTTTCGGTTTCGTAGAATCTCAATATGCCTGCCGAGGCAGCAGGGAGTGGAGCTTCACCACGACTCTTCTTTTTACGATAGCTCATTTCTAAGTCTCCGAACTCCCCTTACATTCGTCTCAGGTAATAATTAAACGTTGACCCACTTTAATTGCGTAAGTATCTAGGATCAGTTTTTTCCCGTTGTTGTCTAAACGAACAGAATTCTTGAACCCATGTGTTTCTCTGGCTCTTGTCACGCTAAGCACTGGTATGCGACGAAATTCTTTTATAAAAAACAGGCATAAGGAGGTTCGATCAAGAATGAAACGCGATTTCCTTTCGCTTGCAACCTATGAAAAAAACGAGTTGGAGAAGATTATTAATCTTGCAAGCAGATTAAAAGCACGGAGAGAAGAGGCCACTGAAAAACTTCGTGGAAAAACCCTCGGCATGCTCTTCCAGAAACCCTCTACAAGAACAAGGGTATCATTTGAAGTTGCAATGAATCAACTGGACGGACGAGCAATATACCTCGGCTGGAATGACCTCCAGCTCGGAAGAGGCGAAACTATTGCCGACACCGCAAAAGCGCTGAGCAGGTATGTCGATGCAATAGTGGCCAGAGTAAACAGACACGAAGACATTGAAGAACTCGCTAGAAATGCAAGTGTTCCTGTAATAAATGGGCTATCTGATAGATTCCACCCATGCCAGGCTTTAGCCGACCTACTTACAATTGAGGAAAAAATGGGAAGACTTGAAGATGTAAAAGTGGCATTCGTTGGCGATGCAACCAATGTCTGCAACTCTCTAATGATCGGATGCGCAAAGATGGGTACTCATATTTCAGTTGCTGGACCAAAAGAGTACCAACCTAAAAAGGACATTGTCGACATCGCCATCAAATCAGCGAAGAATAGTGGCTCGCAAATAGTTGTCACGTCGGATCCATTTGGGGCGGTGAAAGGCGCGGACATAATTTATACGGATACCTTCGTTTCGATGGGGTTAGAGACCGAAAAGAAAAAGAGATTGAGCGCCTTCATACCGAAGTATCAAGTGACCAAGAAACTCCTAGAATCTACGGGCAAGAAAACCTACTTCATGCATTGCCTCCCCGCTCACAGAGGAGAAGAGGTTACGGCAGAAGTGATAGACGGGAAGAGTTCAATTGTGTGGGATCAAGCGGAAAACAGACTGCATGCCCAAAAGGCATTACTAATCTATCTATTGTTATAATATTTCTTCAGGCTCTTTTCTTTTCTCGGCACAGTTCAAGTAGTTTCAAAATGGCCCCTTTGTACACCTGAATACTGTCTAGGTACTCCTGAACATCTATGTGCTCATCTGGTGTGTGATCCAGACGAGAGACGCCAGGACCATATGTGACTACCGGTATTTCCATGGCTCTGCCAAGCAAATTCATGTCCCCGGTACCCGTCTTTCTCAGCAGAATAGGAGAAGTGTGCCTTACTTTCCTAATAGACCAAGATAGTGCCTTGACGAGGGGGGAGTCTTGCCCCATATCGAAGGGATCAATGATTTTCTCGATTTCAGTTGCGACTGATACTTTGGGGTTGGCAACTTGATATTGCCTAATTATCTTCCTAACTTCATTAAACAACTGCTTTGCCGTGAATTGGGGAGGGACTCGGATATCCACGTGAATATCGCATTCGGAGGGGACCTTTGAGATCGCTTCGCCTCCCTCTATTTTGATTAGACACGAAGTGATCGAATAAAAGCGGCTACCATGCTTTTCTTGAGGTAAATGAAGCTCCTTGATTTTTCTTAAGATTTCAAGTGCCTTCTCGACAGCGTTTTCAAATAGCCATGGAGCGGCAGAGTGCCCGGTTTGAGTCCTACACGTTATCTTGAGCTG
>CAYZTF010000067.1:0-3277 GCA_964481305.1 uncultured Candidatus Bathyarchaeia archaeon
GGCGTTTGGCGAGATCGTGCTGCGCGTTCTGGGGGTCCTCAAATGATGATGTACGAGTCTCTTGACGGGTTTCAAGGCTTCGAACGCGAGGTCTTGGAAGCGCTGCGTAGACGCGTCTCGAAGAAGAGGCTCTGCTTCTTCCCGTACATCGGTGGGAAGTTCGCTCTGTTCAGTAGGCTGGTTCGGATGATGCCGCCGCACGAGATCTACGTCGAGGTCTTCGGCGGGGCGGCGAGTCTGCTGTTGAATAAGCCTCGGAGCAGGGTCGAGGTGTATAATGATGTGGATGGTGAGCTGGTCAACCTGTTCCTTGTGATGCGAGACCAGCGGGATACGTTTGTTGAGCGGTTCAGATGGGTCCTGTACAGCCGCGGCATGTACGATAGGTGGCTCGGGGAGCCTGCGCCCGACGACGCGGTTGAGAGGGCGGTTAGGTTCTATTACGTGCTGCGTTGCAGCTTCTCGGGCAAGTACGGGGCGTCGTGGGCGTTTAAGCGGAGGGCGCAGAGGCACGCGCCCGACGTCTTCTGGTCAGCGCTGGACAGGATGGAGCTTGTTTCGAAGCGGCTTAAAGGCTGCTACATCGACGGACTCGATTTTAGGAGGTGCGTAGCGAACTGGGATACGGCCGACACCTTCTTCTTCTGCGATCCGCCCTACTACGGGCCCAGCTATTATCGTAAGGGCTTCTCCGAGCGGGACCACGTTGATCTGCGGGAGACGCTTGGCCGCGTCAAGGGTAAGTGGCTCTTAACCTATGGGGATCATCCCAGGGTCCGGGAGCTGTACGCGGGCTACGAGACGCGGGAGGCGTCGGTGCCTAGGGTCGCGGGTCTGCTGAAGCTGGGTGGGAAGCGGACGCGTCTCAACAATCTGGTGATAGCGAATTATCCGCTTGGGGTGTGTCGGGATGGCTGAGAAGGAGGTGTTGAAGCAGGTCCTGATGGACAAGATTGCGAGGCTCAGCTTGGAGTTTGAGCGCGACGGTCTGTCGGTGGAGCAGAAGATTAGGCTTGCCAACTCGATAAGCCAGATCATACTGGCTTACTATAAGCTGTTGGGCGAAGTGGAGGGTAAGGGTACGGAGGATGAGGATCTTTCGGCTTTGCTGGAGAGGATGCCTAAGAAGTTCAGGGAGAGGATTCTGAGGCGTGTTAAGAGCCGTCGACAGGGAAGCGGTTATTAGGGGCTGTTTGAGCAGTCTGCGTCTCGCGGCGGCGGTGAGCGATTATCCGGTTGTGGTGAAGGCGATTGTCGGAGACGCAGGGATTGTAGAGGCGCTTAAGGACCCGGTTTTTGCCGCGGTGCTGCTGGGAAACCAGAAGTGGCTGGTCGACGCGCCGGGACATCAGGCTTTTCTTCGAGACGAGAGTCCGCGGATCGTGGCGGTGTGTGGGAGAGGTTGGGGCAAGAGCTTGACGATCAGCTTGAAGGCTGTCTTCCAGTTCCTGCTCAGGATTCCGAGGGTTGAGATCTTGATCGTGAGCGGTAGTCAGCGCCAGTCGATGCAGATGTTCGACTACTGTGAAAACCTCATCGTGAACAGTGATGTCTTGAACAGGTTTCTGAGTTCGGGGAGGGGAGGTAAGCACACGCGGACCGTGGTGAGGCTTGGCCGACCCTTCGGAGGCAAGATAGAGGCGTTGCCGTGTAGTCCAAACAGGTTGAGGGGAAAACATCCGGATGTGCTACTGGTGGACGAGGCCTCGATCGTGCCGGGCGAGATGTTGGCGAGCGAATTGATTATGATGCTTACGAAGCCGGGGGCGAGGCTGATCATGGCGGGCACACCCTTCGGTTTTGATCATCCGTTCAGGGCCGCGTTTGAGAACCCAAGCTTCAGCGTATACCATGAGACAAGCTACACGTCGCCGCTGGTAAGCCGCGCGAACCTGGAGGAGTGGAGGCAGATGATGACGGAGGAGCAGTGGACGCGGGAGGTCGAAGCGAGATGGGTGGAGGCTTCGGACAGCTACTTCCCGCTCGACCTGATCCGCGAATGCGTGGAGCCGGGGCTTGAGTTGGTTGCGGATGTGGAGCGGGTTCCGGCCCACGTGTTGAAGAAGCCTACTTACGGTGGGCTCGACCTGGGTAAGCATCGGGACTTCAGCGCGTTGGCCGTTGTTATGCTGGACGGCGAGCGATTGAAGCTTGTTCATCTTCATCAGTTTCCTAGGGAGACGGGTTACGCGGAGGTGATCGCGTACACGATCCTAGCCGGGCGAGCGTTCAATTTCAGAAAGCTTGTGGTTGACAAGACGGGTGTAGGCGACCCGATCGTGGAGGAGCTGCATAACATAGGTTTAGCGAACGTGGAAGGCATCGTGCTGACCGAGACGAATAAGGAGGAAGTGCTGAGCCGTCTTAGGATTCAGATGGAGCAGAGGCGCCTAGCCGTAAGCTATCACACACTCTTGATCGACCAGATGAACGAGCAACAGTACGAGTATCGGAAGCCGAAGACCGCGCAGGAGAGAATCCACCTAAAGTTCAAGCATCCGGCCGGGCGTCACGACGACGTGCTCTGGGCCTTTGCTCTCGCAGTCTACGCGGCGAAGCAGAGGCTGGATCGCAGCAGAATCATCGCGAGGCCTTTCTGAACCGTCAACCACATGTTATAATATGGTGGGAAAAAGTGACAGAAGGCTTGGATCTGTTTAGATTCTTTCGTGCAGACGCTATGTTTCCTGATATGTCAAAACTTCCAAACCACGCTCTTAAATACTGCTGAACATGCTCGAACCTATTTGTCTATGTTGCGGTCTAGATTGGTCGATCGGTCGATCAGAGAGGCGCGGTTCAACGAACTGCTTCTTGAGGTCATAGACGATAATCTAAACCGCTTGTTTGGTGGAATGGCTGGAAACCTTGTATACTCCTTTCTTAAGACGGTTGCCTCCCTAGACCGAGAAGACATTACGAGTGACCTCGTTGGCTTCGATGCGGGTTTAAGGAAACTTCTTGGTTCAGGCGCCACGGTGCTGGAGAAAGTCATCGTGAAAGAGCTGTATTCCAGACTCAGCCTAAGTGTTCCCGTAGACGACTCGTTTACAGAACTGATTGAGAAGGCGAAGAACTCATACCCTATGAGAAGAGGTAAGATAGAGGTTCTGCTCTAATGGAAGTCGAGAGAAGAGCTGTTAAGATCCGGTCGGACGGCACTTGTGAACATGGATTTCGAGCCCTCGTCTACTGTATTATTGACTTGGATGGAACTTGTCCAGAAGACTCAGAAGGCAGGCGCTGTTGCTTCTTGTCGTAAGAGTCTAAAAGGGCA
>CAYZTF010000068.1:0-3199 GCA_964481305.1 uncultured Candidatus Bathyarchaeia archaeon
AAACCGATGACCGCTAAGCTAACTGAGATTATGCCTTCTGAATCAAACGATTCAGCACTCTGTCCGCTTTCACCCTGAGTTCTCCCACAGCCAACTCATCCGGGGACATCCCCATAGCCAAACCGAGCAGCTGCGGATAATACAACACGGGCAAACCGTAAGATTCGGAGAACATCTTCTCGATCCTCGGCTGGTTGAGGTCATATATCATGTGGCAATTGGGACATATGGTGACTATTGCCTCAGCTCCCGCGTCCTTGATGCTTTTGAGCTTATTTCTTGCTAGACGTATTGGTACGTTTTCGTCTATGCCGATGACCGTGCCACCACAGCATTCCCGTTCATCCAGATAGTCTACAACGGTTGCACCAGTGAGCTCGATGAGCTTAGCCAGAACGGTGGGATTCTCCGCATCGTCCGTTCCAAGGTACTTATGGGGTCTCAAGAAATGACAGCCATAGTGTTCAGCAATCTTGAGCCCTTCTAAAGGTCTAGTGACTAAACTGCTTAGCTTCTCGATGCCCACACCTTCGATGAGGACTCCTATGAAGTGTTTTACATCTATCGTGCCCTTGAACTCCATGCCAATCCCCTTCAGGTGTTCGTTGACCCTTTCGCGCAGAGCTCGGTCTTCCTTCAATTTCTTATTCATCTTGGTGAGGAATCCGAAACAGCCGTTGCAGAGGGTCATAAGGTTGAGCCCCATGCTCTCAGCTAGACAAAGGTCTCTCGCAGCCAACGCAATTGCCATTTCATGATTAACAGGATCGAGCGGCAGTCCACAACAGTTTGAGTCAGGCATCTCTACAAGCTCGATGCCAACGACGTCTGCAATTCTTCGGGCGGAGACTTCGTAGGCAACCTCTCTATAAGGTATCATACATCCGAGAAAGATTGCGTATTTCTGATTACTCAAACCATTCTCCTCAACTGACTATGGCTATGAAACCCGTCTTTTCCGCGAGCTTCTTCACGTCCTCAATTTTAGCTTTTGGAAGTGTTGGAAGGCCTAGGTCCTTCCTGCTTTTCAGTCGAAGTTCGGGAACCTTGTAAGCGAAACCCGTCTCTAAGACGGCTGATCCAAGATCTTTGAAGACCTTTGGAATATGTCCCTCTTTGACGGCCAAGTTCTTCAGAGTCCTCAGGACGCTCTCCATCTCAACGCCTTGCGGACATCTGTCTACACAGGTAAAGCAGGCAGCGCACAGCCAGATGGTTTTACTTGATAGCACCTTATCCTTCAAACCAAATTGCGCCAGACGAATTATCTGATTTGGCCTGTAGGAATCGCTAATATGTGCAATGGGGCAGCTGGACGTGCATGTTCCGCATTGGAAGCAGATCTTCAGGGTCTCTCCACCGGGCATTTCCAAGACTTTATGCTTGAACCAGGGGTCGATCCTTAGAGGTTTACTGGTTTCCTCCTTCACTTCGTTACTCATGACTCCAGACTACCTCCGTTCTAAAGCGATATCAAGAAGACGCAGTGCTGTTAGGCGATTTGTTACTCGCTGTTGAATGCTTTATGTTAAATAAAGCTTTCGAGGCCTGCCTGCGCACTTTTCGGCGTCTCCTTGCCACCTGTCTTCTCCGCATTTTCAAAAATCTTTAATTTTCCGTATACACCGTCGTAGCCCGGCTCCACCATAACTCGGTCCTCTCTGACGCGAACGATCGCCTCCGCGATCTTAGGATTCACAACATTGGAAAGTTCGGTGAGAGGCGCTTCCAGTAACACCTTGAATTCGTTGCCAAACTTGGAAATTAATGAGTTATAGATCTTCCAGACGGTAGGAGACGAAAGGCTTTCGATCTGAAGGACAGCAGCCACAATCTCATGGAGCGGAAGTAGATGCCGGTAACCGACTGCGCCTTCTGGACGAAAGCCAGGCGGCCTGTCTGCCAACTCCTCAACTCGCTGTTCAACGCCTTCAGTCAGTTTTCTTTTGCAAACTGGGCATCTGTTGTCCAATTTAACCGCCTCATCTGGAGACATCGAAACTCCGCAGCTTCTGTGCCCAGTCCAATGATACTTGCCATACGCAGGATTGGTTTCTATAGTGAACAGGAACCTGCTTGTATCCTTCTTCCTGATAGCGTCAATGACCTCAGTATATGAGATCTCCTCCAGCTCGAACACGTTTGCCTCCCTACCGATTCTCCATGGCCAGGGACTGTGGGAGTCGCTATTTGATATGAGGGCGATTCTATCTAAAGCGCTCAGCCTCCAGTTCATAGGAGGATCCGAAGAAAGTCCGGTCTCTAACGCGAATATGTCTTGCGATCTGTCTTGATAGCAGTCCTCCAATCGGTCGAAGCCGCTGAAGGCGCCGAAGAGGCTGAACCACGGGGTCCAAGCATGCGCTGGAAAAACTACATTATGCCTCGAGATGTCTATAACTTCTTCAACTAGCGCTGCAGCCGACATCTCAAGTACGGGTCTTCCGTCACTTATCATGTCACCGTACTTTGAGAGGCGATCCATGATTTGCTCTGCGATTTCGAAGCTTGGAGACAAGATCACGTGATGTATCTTCTTAGCCTTCTCGTCAGACTCAAAGACCGTGCAGACCTCGCTCGTTACCATGAAAAATACTTGGGGCTCGGAAATGCTGACGGGCTTGTACAGTTGCGTTCCAGGGACTTCTGTCAATTCGCTTTTGAGTTCTTCCACCCAATCCGGCTGGGTAAAGTCGCCAGTGCCAATCAGGTTTAGGCCCTTAATCTGCGCATAACGAGCCAACTCTCTAACATTCATGTTTTGGCTAGTCGCACGGCTGTACCGGCTATGTATGTGGAGATCAGCGATGACCCTCATCTTTTTTCGCCGATCTTCATCATTTTCGGGCCCTCACTTACGCTTCCTGAAGAACAGTAGGCCGTCTTTTTCGCAGACGTATTCGAACCCGACCTCAAGTAGCCCTTTCACCTCTTCCGGTTTCTCCGCGACTCTAACGTGGAACTCTTCAGGCTTTTCGTCGTAGAATAATGGTCGCTCTACGTTTATGTAGATTAGGGTTGAGTCGATCCTCTTGTGACCGAGGAACTCTTTCACGTAGAGAATGTCTTTCGTTTCATTGAACGCAATATCGTGCGCGGAGTATTTTCCTTATTTCAACTTGTCTTGCTCTGTTGACTCTTGGGTTTTGAAAAATACCGATAGAAAAGATCTTCCCAATCAATCTTAACAGTTGCATAG
>CAYZTF010000069.1:0-3139 GCA_964481305.1 uncultured Candidatus Bathyarchaeia archaeon
AAGACGCAGTACTATCTCGCCTTGAGCAGCCACGCCAGAACGCTGTCGAAGCTGATCCGGGAGGCAGGCGTGAAGACGAAGGACACGCAAGACCTAGCGATACTTCTCCAAGACTTCAGGAAGAGGGTCAAGAAATTCGTCGTGATGAGCAAGAAATGGAGAAGGCCCTAGAAGCCCTGAGGGACGACCCCGTACTTTTCGCCGAGAAGATCCTAGACTTCCACCCCTTCGACTATCAGAAGAGGATCCTTCAAGACCGGTCGAAACGTATCGTGGCCTGCATCGGCAGACAAACTGGCAAAACAACGACCATAGCCGTAAAAGCCATCCACTTCGTCTACGCAAATCCAGAATCCACCGTACTAATCACCGCGCCCAGCCAGAGACAAAGCATGATCATGTTCGAACGCATACTCGAGTTCATCCACGCCAGCCGTTACCTTCCAGCCAGCGTCGTGAGGAAGACCCGAACGATCGTCCAGCTTTCGAACGGCAGCAAGATCGTGGCTCTCCCCTGCTCCACAAACCTCCTGCGCGGATACACCGCCCACATGATCATCGCCGACGAGGCCGGCTTCATCCCTGAAGAGGTCATAACGCAGGTCATGTTTCCAATGCTCGCCACAACACAAGGATACGCCATCTTCCTCAGCACGCCCTGGGACAAAAACCACTTCTTCTACCGCGCCTTCATGGACCCCGAGTACAGCGTCCACCACATCAAGTCAAGCGAATGCCCATTAATCACAAAAGAATTCCTGGAAGAGCAGAAGCGCAACATGACCGAGCAGGAGTACCGCATGGAGTACGAGGCCGAATTCGTGGAAGCAACCGCAAGCTTCTTCCCACAGCAACTCATCAGATCTTGCTGCGAGAACGATCCGCCGCTCGAGTTCATTCATAGTCTGGAAGCACGCATCCCGCAAGGGGAATACTATGCTGGCTGCGACTTTGGAAAACTGCAAGACTACTCGGTCATCGCTGTCCTAAGAAAAGAAGGAGATAGGCTGAACCTAGTCTACTTGTACGAGTTTCCACTCGACACACCCTACAACGATGTGATAGGGCACCTTACCCGTGCAAAAGAAAAATTCCACTTTCGCCGCCTACTCATCGACCAGACAGGCGTAGGAGAGCCCATTCTAGAAGAGATCAAGCAGGGAATCACAAACGTTGACGGAACAGTCTTAACGACGCAGAAAAAAGAAGACGTTCTAACATCTCTCAAGCTCATGATGGAACAAGGGAGGATCAGGATGCCCTACGAACGCAGACTCAGCCAACAGATCAACGAACAACGATACAAATACAGCAAATCAGGTCATCTCACCTTTGACCATCCAGAATCTGGCCACGACGACCAGCTTTTCGCCCTGGCCTTAGCAAACTACGCCTACACATCAGGACCCAAACCGTCTCCGATAATTGCAAAACCCTTCTGACCACCCTAGTTCTAGGGTAACTTCACCCTCACGTAGTCCCGGCCCCCAGCAACCTGCCATGACTCGTGAAGCTTTCCGTCACACAACCCCAAAAATCAGTCCTTTCCACTCTCGGCTTCATAATAATACTCGCCAACTTCTTTCTGATACCTGTCGAGTCTTGAGCCTTCTTTGTTCACCCGCGGTCTCCTAGTATTAGGGTCTCTTCGGAAAGTCACCTCCATATCCTTAAGAAAGGCATTCATGCCCTCCCTAAGGCTGGTTGGAGAATTTGCATGTCCCTCTACACCTGCCTCTCCTCCAAAGACCATTATCCTGTCAACGATAAAGTCTTGAGTCGCAATGTCGTGCTCAACAACGAAGGCTGCGGTTCCTCTACTTTCAACGATTCGGCGTATAGTCCTAGCCATCTCCAGCCTCTCCTCCACGTCGAGGTAGGCGCTCGGCTCATCCAGTAGGTACAGATCCGCCTTCCTCGACAAGCACACGGCTATTGCCGTTCTCTGTAGCTCTCCGCCGCTCAACGCAGCCACATCTCTGTCGAGTATCGTTTCAAGGCTTAGAGGTTGAAGAATCTCTGCTCTGTACAAGCTAGACGCAAGATCATCTTTTACGGCGAGTCTAAGTAGCGTCTCAACCGTCCCCTCGTACTCCGCGGAAATATACTGCGGCTTGTAGCTGACGGTCAGCCCCGCAAAAGCGTATTCAGCTTCGTCGGGCTTTTCTATGCCCGCTAGGAGCTTCACGAAGGTCGTCTTGCCGATCCCGTTTGGGCCAAGTATTCCAACAACCTCCCCGTTATGGATTTCACCGGACCCCGTCGTTAGAGTAAACTTGTCGTAGGACTTCCTCATTCTCCCCCATTTCAAAACGATCTCATGCGTCTCCCAAGTAGCGACTGGCGGCTTAACATGGAACTTTATGGGTTCATTCCTAAAACGCACATTTTCTTCAGGAAGATAGCCTCCAAGATAGAGGTTGATCCCGGTCCTGACGCCGTACACGCTTGATACGATGCCGTACGTTCCCGGTTTACCATATAGGATGCATACGTGGTCGGAAAGGTAGTCGAGGACGGCTAGATCATGTTCTGCAACGACGACCATTTTGCCATCAGACGTTAGCCCTCGAATCGCCTTAGCTGCCTCGATGCGTTGTTTTACGTCGAGATAGCTTGAAGGCTCATCAAAAAGATAGATATCTGCATCCCGACAGATCGCAGCCGCTATAGCTACGCGCTGCATCTCTCCTCCGCTTAGAACGTTTATTCTTCGGTCTAAGAAAGCGTCCAGCTGGAGGCTTTCCGTAACTTCATCTATCTTGCCTCTTTCATCCGTCCTCTTGAGAACCTCTTTAACTCGTGTTCGCGAGACTGCTTCTGGAACCCTGTCTACGTACTGCGGTTTGTGAACAACCTTCAACTGGCCTTCGCTTAGCTTTTCAAAATATTCTTGCAGCACCGAACCCCTGTAGCTTCTGATTATCTGCGCCCAATCCGGGGCGTTTTCAAAATCTCCGAGGTTCGGCTTAATCTCTCCGGCTAAGATCTTCAAAGCCGTACTCTTTCCCACACCGTTCTTACCGATCAGTCCTAAGACGGCTTTGGAATCTGGGATAGGCAGTCTGTACAGCTTGAAGGCATTTGGGCCAAATCGATGACTGCACGCTTCTTCAAGCTCATCCGGAAGGTTTACGAT
>CAYZTF010000070.1:0-3118 GCA_964481305.1 uncultured Candidatus Bathyarchaeia archaeon
CTCCCATCGTCTCTTCGTCCAAGGAATCAATCCTGACGATCATCGGAAAGTCGTTCAAAACCTTTCCGAGCATCAGACAATGTTGCGGGGGAAGCTGTCTAGCGATGACGTTGACCGTTTCCACATCAACCCTTGACGCCTTCGAGACTATCTCCAGATCATGCTCGTTTGTGAAATTGAAGAGAAATATGTTATCCGCCTGCCGGTAGACGCTTTCGCTGATGCTGTCCGGCTGATTTGTGATAAACGTTGTAAACACGCCTAGGTGTCGCATCCTCGTCACGATGTCATCCCAGTAGGTCTCGCGGACGTATAGATGCGCCTCCTCGGCGAAGAGGAAGATTGCTCTGAGAAACCAGTCTTCAAGCAGTTGAGACAGCTTACTGAGCATGAACTCCACGACGATTTGACGAAACTTCGAAGTCATGTTCTGAAGATTGACTATGATCGCGCCGCCTCCGCTTACCTTTTCTAAAACCTTGTCCAAGGTCGTTGCCTTTTCAACGTCATCGGTGAAGAAATTCGTGCTGATTAGGCTCTCAAACCTTCTCAGCAAAGCGTCTTGAATGTAGTTGTTTGACACGGCGCGTATAGCCGACCTCATATACTCGAGTCTGAGTGCCCCTCTCGCTCTAAGCTCGTTCCAAATCCTTCGAAACTCCCAAGCAGAGGTAGCGGGAAGGTCCAGCACCGACTCCATGACTCTCAAGAGAACTCCAGGTCCAGCGTACTGAAGAGAAACCTTGAAGTCCTTGCCCGGCGTCAGAGGGATAAACTTGTCATGTAGAGCCGTCTTTCTTTCACCCTTTGTGTATCCAAGGTTGACGTACTCGCCGTTCACATCAAACACAATGCATATGCCTCCACGAGACACCAGACGCAGAAGAAGCAGCTTTGAAAGATGGGATTTCCCCGTCTCCTTCTTCCCGGTGATGATGTTCATCTTTCCGTCGATGGAGCTGATGTTTATCGAAATCTTTCCGCCACCCTTCGATACACCGATGTCGACCGCCTCTTCCTGACCTATTCCAGCCAGTTTAATCAAGTCTTCATCCGGGAGCTTCTTCAGTCTTGATGTGGAACGGGATGGAATCCAATTCACGTCGTTACTGAGTTTTCCTCTGTCTATGGCGCCTCGTATTTTGCAGGTGAGAAGCTCCGCGTCCTTGATGATGTTCACGAAGGACCTCATTTCAAGCGGATCCAGGTCTACTCCTTCGACCTTCTCGGTGGATGATGCGCGAAGAATGTCTTCAAGAATGCCCGGAACATTCGCATAGCCCGAGTTGACGACTTGGATGACGAGGGCTTTCGCCGTGGCTAGGTCCTCGACCAATATGTAGTCGCCTTTGTTTACGTCTTCTGGCGGGCAGCATATGACTTGAACATTGATGCCGTCGATCTTGTAGATTTGCATCACAGTAACTCTTCACCGCCAAGGCTCGAACTTCTTCCTCCTCCGTATGGACCGAAGAGGACTTGACGAACATCGGGCCTAGAGACGACTCTGATGTCATAGTTCTCGGTGACGAGGCGTTGCATCCCTATGACCTCGCTCGCCGAAAACTTTGATAAGATGTGGGCCAGCCTCAACGTCTCCGGGTAGCTTTCGACCACAAGGTCGTTGCCGATGAGCTTCTGAACCGCATCGATTCCTGCTTCTTCTGAAACCTTTCTGTCGATGTCTAGACGGAAGGAGAAGCAGCTGGGGATGAATTTTGCCGCATATACTCTGCCGAAGAAGCAGAGGTAACTGCCGTACTCTCGGCGAATAATCTCGTCCAAGTCTAGTAAGCAGGGTGCGTCTCGATCATCGATCAGGTCAGCGACCCGTTGGCCAGATAGAGTGAATCTGGTCTTTTTAGAGATCGCTAGAACCACGTTTCCTCCGCTTCTAGCCGCCCGAAGCAGTTCACCTATCAAGGCGACCGGGCTGTCGATGGTCCAAGCGGTCAAAGAACCGTCCCAGAGTATTATGGAGTCCTCACAAGCCTGCGACAACTGTCCTTGAAGCCAGCGTTCGAGAACATTTCTTATGCGTCCAGGCATCCATAGGACGTTTGGTGTGGGCGACGCCTCATTTGTTCCAAAGTAGATTTGACGGAGTCCGTTGTAAAGGTACTCTTTGTTTGCTTCTGTCACGTGGAAGATGAAGGGTCCGTAACGCGTATAACGATACCCCTCTCTGTCTTTCTGGACCACGGTTCCCCGTACCGCGCAGAGCAGTCCTGCATCTGTTTCTCCCAACTCGATACTCGATGTGTCCAAAGCTAAGACTCGAATCGTCTCGTTGGTGGGAGTCAGCCTTATCGGATCTGGGTGCTGCTTGCCTATCTCAGCGATGAAATCTTCTTCATCAGCGTACCTGAACTCATCGAAACCAGCCTTCTGCAAATCAACGCACTTCGGTCTGAGGCTTAAGTCGGCCACGTCTTTCAAGGAGACGCTTCCTAGCCGTATGAAGTCCACTGGTGCTTTCTGACTAAGATCAAGGATTTCCATGAGACTCCCTCCTGAGGATCAGACGATCGAAGAGAGAAGCGGATTTGCCGTCAGAAACGCAAAGTAAACTAAATATAGAAAGTCGTACAGCTTGTATACCGGTGTGGCGGACTAGCTTCATCTGTATCACCCCCGTTATCGGTTTGTCGCCTAAAGTCCTGTGGGGGCTTTAGCGCGACCCGCTACACCTTCTATTCGAAGGCCGACTCTGATTGCTTTAACAGGATATATCCGTACCCTTCGTTGGTACGAATGCGTCTAAGGGCACCTCTTTTTGTTAGATCCGTAAGTCTTCCCTTGACTGTCCCTATCGGATAATGTATCGCGTTGACCTTCATCACTTCTAACAAATCATTAAGTGTCCTAGGTTTGTTTCTCCCCCATTCCGTGGAGAGGAGGCTTGTGAGGACTTCAGGACACGGAGCATCGGGAGGAATAGTGACGGTCGGAAAAGCCTCCGCACCTTCAGATTCAGCCTCCGGCGTCACATGTATGGGTGTTGTTATAGTGGTGGCCCTGCTGAAGGCGTCGGAGACCTTATTTACAATCGTCGAAAGATCCTCCAGCGCCGTCATAACATCCTCTCGAGAACCGCTCAACTCGACTTCTTTGTCGT
>CAYZTF010000071.1:0-3060 GCA_964481305.1 uncultured Candidatus Bathyarchaeia archaeon
TCTTCTGACGGTCAAGGATCACGCTGAAGACCTCCTCGATGATGGACGAGTCCGCTTTTTGCGGTTGAGGCTCTTCGAACCCAATCTTATTATGGAAGCACGAGTATTCGCCTGTGTGGCAGCAGTTACCGATCTGCTTGACCTTGAAGAGCAGCGCGTCCCGGTCACAGTCCACATAGCCCTCTTTCACGTGCTGGATGTGCCCAGACTCCTCACCCTTTCTCCAGAGACGCCTACGGCTTCTACTCCAATAGTGCATCGACCCCGTCTCCAACGTCTTCCTAACAGCCTCTTCATCCATGAAGGCCTGCATCAGAACCTCCTTCGTCCTATCGTCTTGGGTGACGACCGGAATTAGGCCTTCAAACTTGCCAAACTTCAAGCTCTTGACTAGATCATCAATTTGTTTCGTTTCAAGTTTCATGAGTCTCAACTCCTCTAAACCGCTTCCTTAGCCTCTCTTAAGGAGAAAGCTTTCTCATAAAGGGCTTTGCCCACCACCAACCCAGCTGCCCCTGTCTCAGCAACGTTCACAACGTCGCGGAGACTGCCCACCCCCCCACTGGCGATCACGGGAAGGTCAACGGTCTTAATCATCTTGCGTATGCTCTTCAGATCCGGTCCAGCCATCGTACCGTCTCTTTCTATCGCTGAGAACAGGATCCAACCGGCCCCCAGCTCAGCCAGTCTGGACGCAAGAGAGAAGACGTTCATGTCGGTTAGTTTGCTCCAGCCGTGGGTCGCCGTCCTCCAGCCAGCATAATCCAAGGCAACCACGATTCTACGAGAGCCCAGCCTTCGCCTAAGCTCGTCTAGATTCTCCGGCCTCTCTATCAATAAGGTTCCTAAGATCACCCTCGTGGCGCCTAGTCTACACAACTCTTCGGCCTTCTCGATCGTCCTTATTCCGCCGCCGACCTGCGTCTCCACGGAAACCTCCTCCAGTATGCGTTTAACCGTGGCGAAGTTGTCTCCCGAACCCAGAGTCGCATCTAAGTCAACTACGTGAAGCACTTCTGCCCCTTGCTCTTCCCACATCTTTGCCGCTTGAATTGGGTCGTTGAAATAGACCTTGCTATTCTCTGGTTTGCCTCTCACAAGTCGGACGCATTTGCCGTTCAAAATGTCAACAGCAGGTATTACTTGCATAGCATTGCCTCTGAAGCCGTCCAACCAGCAGCTTTAGATGACGCCTTTGGCGCTTGGAACGCCTTTCATCCTCGGGTCGATCGTTACGGCCTCTCGAAGGGCTAAGGCGAGTGCCTTGAAAGCGGCCTCGATCTTGTGGTGATCATTCTCACCGTCCAGCACGTTGAGGTGGATGTTCATCTGTGCCGCTTGAGCTAAGGAGTCGACGAAGTGGACTAGATCCTCGATCGGCGTATCCTCGATCCTCTTTCCCCTTATGTTTAGGGATATCGCGGCGTAGCTTCTGCCACCTAAGTCCACCACCGCTCGAGCTAAGGCGTCGTCCATAGGCGCATAAGCGAAGCCGAAGCGTCTGATGCCCTTCTTATCGCCCAAGGCCTTCTTCATCGTCTGACCCAACGTCAAAGCAACGTCCTCGATCAGGTGATGTTTCAAGTCTCCGCTGGCTTCAACCTCGACATCGAACAGCGAGTGTTTGGAGATGCTGCGCAGCATGTGATCGAAGAAGGCAAATCCTGTAGAAGCCTCACATCTGCCCGACCCGTCTATCTTCACCCTCACCTTTACCTTGGTTTCCAAGGTCTCCCTCGTCTCTTCCGCCTCACGCATATCTTCCTTCATCTCCTTCAAATTCTATCATTTTGTAGACTGTTTTGAAATCTTCCACTTCATCTCGACTACCTCATGATCGACCTGAGTTCGGCAAGTAGCCTGTTGTTCATTCTCGGGGTGCCAACCGTTACTCGTATGCAATTCTTGCAAAGTCGCTCTTGGTTCATGTCCTTTACGAAGATACCCGCGTCGGCCAGCCTCTCTTGGACGAGCCGTGAGCTACACCCCCTCTTATAGACGCGGGTAAGGATGAAGTTGGCTTCTGAGGGGAAGGGTTTCAATCCCTCTATCTCTGAAAGCTTCGAAAAGAGCCGTTGCCTCTCCTTCTTAACCTCCTCAATCTTTTCAGCGACGTAATCCCAAGAACGCAAAAACGCCTCGACGGCTTTCTGCGCAAAGAGGCTCACACTATACTGTTGCTGAACCCTCCGAACATATTCGCCGAGTTCTTTGCTCAAAATGGCGAAACCGATCCTGAGCCCCGCCAAACCGTAAGCCTTTGAGAACGTTCTAAGCACTATCAGGTTCTCATAGTCCTTCAGCAGATCGAGAACTGAGTCTCGGGCAAAATGTACGTAAGCCTCATCTACGACGACTACTCTTCCACTCTCCTCCAATACCCTCCTAATGTCCGCCTTCAGAAACTGATTGCCCGTCGGGTTGTTTGGCGAACATAGAAAGATGAGCTTCGTACGCTCTCCTATCGAAGCGAGCAGGTGCTCTACGTCCAAATCGAAATTTTCCTTCAGAGAGACAGGCCTAACCACTCCGTCAGCCAACTTGACCGAGAACTCGTACTGGCGAAAAGTCGGATCGGTTACGATTACCTCGTCGCCGGGCTCTACAAAAGTCCTGATGACGATATCTATAACCTCATCTGCGCCGTTTCCTACGACGACAGCACTATCCTTCACTTTCAGAAAATCGGCGATGCGCTCTGACAGTGACGCACTGTATGGGACGGGGTAGCGCCTTACGTCCATAGACTCTAACGCGCTTCTCAAGATTCTCTTCTGCCATGCGGCGCTTATGAAAAAGTTCTCGTTGGTGTCAAGAAGAAGAGGCTCCTCAAATTCGGCGAGCCTGCCTAGGCTCTGCCGCTTATATAATGTGAGTTCTCTGACCACTTTACGCATGTATTTACCGTACTTCATCTTCAAGCCTCACCGAGACAGACTTCCAATGTGCTTCTAGCCCCTCCAAGTCCGCTAGGGTACGTATCGTTTTTTCTAGACGGCGTAAGCCGTCTTTCGTGCAGGATACGACGTCTATAGTTTTGGTGAAGTCGCGAACCGAAAG
>CAYZTF010000072.1:0-3017 GCA_964481305.1 uncultured Candidatus Bathyarchaeia archaeon
AATTTGACGGTCTTGTTGTCTGATGAGGTTGCTGTCCAGTATGGCATGTATGCTTCTTTGATGATGAGGGTGGTGGGTTTGTCGAGTTTCTGGACGATGATCTGTATTTCATCCGGTTTCGGTCGGATCACGAGTATGCTGTTTACGGCGTCTTGCGGGTTTGTCTCTATGAGGAAGAGGTTCTCCTTGGCTTCGTAGATCCTGATCTCTCCTGAAGCGAAGGCTAGGCTGAAGTTCGGATTCTCATCGGCCAGATGGTTGAGGCTTGCGTTTCCGATCATGATCCATTTTATGTCCAGTTGCGTGTAGTTTGAGATCAGTTCTCGCCATATTTCAATGCGAGTGTTTAGGGGGTAGTCTATTAGGTCGTTTATTCGGTAGTCGTTTATCGCTAGAAGTGGTTTCAGGATCTTGCATTGGGGGAACCAGCCGTCGATTATCGGCTTGTCCGTGTAGACAGGGAGAACGTAGATCCACTTTGGGCACTCGATCGGAAGGATTCTGCCTTCCTTTAGGTTGCTTTTGAAGTATTCAACTACGTCTTTGGGAATATCGGTGTTTGGCGTGGCTCTGTTGAGTCCTGTTGCCACGGCTCCGAAGGAGAAGCTGACTAAGGCGCCTACACAGATGAGTGCTGTCAAAACCTTCCTGTCAAACTTTATCGTGTATGAGCGCGAGATTGGAAAGCCTCCCTTTTCCAACGCGCCTGTGAGATATTTTCCCGCAAGTATGGCTTGCGGTATGCTGGCGTAGAGGAAGAAACGCATGTTGTCCAGTTTCTGCCAGAAGGGCAGTGTTTGGATGATTAGTCCGTAGGATCCGAGGGAGAGCCAGAAGGAGATTAGAAACAGTATGGCGCAGGCCGAGACACCTCTGTACGAGTCATCGGGGTTCGACAGCCTATTCTTAACGATGGTTATTAAGGCGACCGTTAGGCTCGAAGCTATCAATATTTGTCCGATGGGGATCGAGAAGAAGGTGGAGGACAGAGCGCCTAAAGAGAACAGTAAGACTGTGGCTAGAAGAAGTCGTCTTCCATCCTTTGGATCTCCAAAGAAATGGAGTCCTATCATGATTAGTGCAGAGAGGAATTGGATGGCGCCTAGGATGAAGAGGACGTGTCCAAGATGCGGTATGTCAATATAGTTGATGTACAGGTTGTGGTTGACGAAGGGATTCGCCTGCTCATATTTCATGGCGTCTAGGAATGGGATTAGCCAGAAAGCGGAAGCTAGGAATGATCCTGTTGCAGTGAGGATAAGTGCTACGGACGCGTGGTAAAGATTCTTACGCGTCATAAGGCACAATGCGAAGATTGGTACGACGAGGATGAGAAGGTATGCAGATAGGTGGTGGGTTAGGATTATTATTGCCGAGGTTAGGGTTAGAAGTGAGACGTCGCTGAGCTTTGCGTTTTCTAGAACGCGTATTAGTAAGATGATGAAGACGGCGATCAGGGGTATGGAGATCGTTGTCGGGTAGCGGTCGAAGAAGTAGTAGTTTTCAACGACGCTTGGCGATACGGTGAAGAGTAGGGCTGCAGCGAGGCTTTCTTTCTCGTTGAGTTGAAGCTTCTTTGCGAGGAAGTAGACGGCTATCGGGGCGATGAGGTAGAAGAGGGCGTCTACTACTTTATACGTGCCTATGGGGTCGAAGCCGATTAGGGAGACGGCTAGAACGAGGTAGTAGCTGAGGGGCGGATAGTATAGGAAGAGCGGGTGGCCGGCGTACCATAGGTTAGACCACGCGGGTATGACTCCGGTTGCCTTATAGTTTTGATACGAGTAGAGGATCTTGTATAGGTGGCTTGTAGCGTCTTCACCCATCGGTAGGCCGTTGAAGAGTTTTTGGAGGATGAAGAATGCGTTGAAGCATGCTACGAAGATCCAAACGGCGAATCGAAGTTTTTGGTTAGAAGTAACCAAGTGGGGGACACCGCGAAGACGCATCTTTGGAAAAGATGTCTACTGGAGTATCGGGAGATCTGGGCTTAAAGCTTATTCGCGCGACGACGGCGAATCGAAGTTCTTGGCTAGGTTTGGCCTAAGAGGGGCACCGTGAAAACGCATTTTAAATAGATGCTCAGCTAGTCAAATAGTGTAGTTTCCTGTTGAGGATGGTTGGGTTAGTTGAAGGCGCTTATTCTTGCTGGAGGCTTCGGAACCAGGCTTAGGCCGCTCAGTTGCACCAGGCCGAAGCTGATGTTTCCCGTCGCGAACAGACCGCTTCTCGACTGGGCGCTTGAAAGCCTGTCTAAGAGCGGGGTTGACACAGTCATCCTCGCCGTGAATTATATGGCTGATGTTTTGGAGAGGTTCTTTGGAAGGGAGCGTTATGGTATGGAGATCATCTATTCTCGTGAGGTGAAGCCTCTGGGGACAGGCGGCCCGATAAAGAAGGCCGAGGGGTTTTTGAAAGGTGAGGAGAACTTCTTCGTGCTCAACGGCGACATCCTTTCCCGGATAGATTATCGTAGCCTTCACGACTTCCATGTGGAGAACGACGGCGACGGTACTATCGCTTTGCGCGAGGTCGAGGATCCAAGTAGGTTCGGCGCCGTCGAGTTGGGTAAGCGAAACCAGATTCTGCGTTTTGTGGAGAAGCCGAGGCCGGGGGAGTCGCCGAGCAAGCTCATAAACGCAGGCGTATATGTGCTGGATCGGTCGGTTCTAGAGCTTATCCCGGGAGACAGGAAGGTTTCCACCGAGACGGAGGTCTTTCCGGTTATAGCGCAGAGACGTAAGCTATACGGGTACAAGTTTGAAGGCTTATGGATCGACATCGGTATGCCTAACGACTATATTCAGGCGAACAGGATGATGTTGGGTCTGATGGCGGAGAAGCCGATCGTGAAAGAGGGGGCTGAGATTCATGGGAATGCGAAGCTTATTCCGCCGGTGATCATAGGCGAGGGTGTGAAGGTGGGTGAAGACGCCGTGATAGGGCCCTACGCTTCTTTGGGTGAGGGTGTGGAGGTCGGTAAGGGAAGTAGGATTCAGAGTTCGGTGATCTTTCCC
>CAYZTF010000073.1:0-2991 GCA_964481305.1 uncultured Candidatus Bathyarchaeia archaeon
AGTTAAACGTTATTATTCTCTGGCTGCTCTAGTTCTGTGTGAGGTCGAGTGGTTTGGACAGTTCTTTTTGCCGCGATGTGGACGATGTCGATTTTGAGTTTGAGAATGCGCCGGTCAGAATCGTTGCAGTTAGAAATGTGTCGGAGATCAAGGTGGCTGGCACGGTCGTTGGGCCTTATGACGAGGGTAGAGAGTTTGAAGTTAAGTACTGGGTAGCTTGGGAGCTTGTGAAATCGGGTTTTGCTCGTTTTCTTGAAGGATACCCTATGGATCTCGTCTCACTCAACAAGATCCAGTGGAAGGAGCCCATCCAGGTTGGTATGCGTCTCTCCACGTTGCCCGAGTACTTTTATCCGAGGCTGCGTAGGTTTCTGGCGCAGCTTAAAGAGGAGGCTGTACGCGATGCTTCCGCGGCTGAGAAGTATTCTAAAGCGGTGAGGCTTGCCCAGGACATTATCGAATGTAGGCTGAAGAAGATCGTTAATCTGGCCGCTTCGCCCGAGCAGACGGAGGATATTCTCAAGACGTTTTCTAGGGAAGAAAAGATTTTGTATGACACGCTGCATTCATTAGTGTCTGAATGGAAGAAGAAGATGACGAGGTTTGAGGCTTCTAAATGACTGAGGCGAAGACCCTTAGTCCTATGGATCGCTTCCAGAGCTTCTTGGGGTCCTTCACTACAGACGAAGGTCTGTTGAAGTATAGGCAGCGTCTGTCGCAGATGGCGGTCAGCGGCGTCGGCTTCCTACTTGTGGACTTTGATGAGCTGATGACCTACGACTCAGCTCTGGCTCGCAGCATCATAGAGACGCCTGACGACGTCTTGAAGTACGTCAACGACGCAGCCTGGGCCCAGCTGAAGATTGTGGCGCCTGAGTACGCGGAGAAAATCGGCAAAGTCGTTGTAAGGTTTAGAGGCCTTCCGGAGACGGTTCAGCTGAGGTCGATCGGTTCGGAGCAGCTTGGAAGGTTCATCATGGTCGACGGGATACTGGTGCGGTCCACGGCGATCCAGCCGCTTCTCGTCAAAGCGGTCTTCAAGTGTAGAAAATGCGATCAGGAGGTTCCTGTAGAGCAGAAAGGTTCGTTCTTGGAAGCGCCTCCCACGTGTCCGAATCCCGCGTGTAGACGGGCTGGCCCGTTTGATTTGGTGGAGGAGAGGTCGTCGTTCATTGATTCGCAGGAGATCAGGATCCAGGAGAAGCCTGAAGACCTGCCGCCTGGTATGTTGCCGCGATGGTTGGATATCAAGCTATCCGAGGATCTGGTCGACATCGCCAGACCCGGGGACCGGGTTTCGATCACCGGTACGGTGAGAGCGGTTCAGGAGTTTGCGTCGAGGCGTGGGGGGCTTAGAACGTTCAACCTCTTCATAGACGCCAATTTTGTTGATGTGGCTGGGAAGGAGCATGAGGCGGTTCAGATCTCGCCCGAAGAGGAGCGCCAGATACTTGAGCTTGCCAATGACCCGTTGATTCATAATAAGCTCATCGCTTCTGTGGCCCCTTCGATTTATGGTTATGATCATTTGAAGGAGGCGATACTGTATCTGCTCTTCAGCGGCGTTCCTAAGTCGTTCCCCGACGGGATAACGATTCGAGGCGACGCCAACGTACTATTCATAGGTGATCCGGGTACGGCTAAGAGCCAGTTGTTGCAGTATGTGGCGAAGATCGCGCCTCGGGGCTTGTACACGAGTGGGCGGGGTTCGACGGCCGCCGGTTTGACGGCGGCGGTAATCCAGGAGAAGGGCGGAGGCATGACGCTGGAGGCGGGTGCGCTCGTCTTGGCCGACAAGGGCATATGCTGCATCGACGAGATCGACAAGATGCGGCCCGAGGACAGGGTGGCCATACATGAAGCGATGGAGCAGCAGACGGTGTCGGTTGCCAAGGGTGGCATCGTGGCGACGCTTAACGCGCGGTCGTCGATTCTTGCGGCTTCAAATCCGACGCTTGGAAGGTACGACCCGTATAGGACAATAGCGGAGAACGTGAATCTGCCGGTTACGATCCTCTCAAGGTTCGACCTCATCTTCATCATTAAAGACGAGCCTGAGTCGGAGCTGGACACTAGGATGGCAGAGCATATATTGACGCTTCATAAGACGGGTGTGACGCCGGTGGAGCCTCCGATACTACCTGTACTGCTTCGGAAGTACATCAGTTACGCGAGGCAGATCAAGCCGGTCTTATCCGAGGAGGCTGTTAAGAGGCTGGAGGAGTTCTATCTCAAGATGCGTTCGGCGTCTGAGAGTAGGGATTCTCCGATCGCGATCACGCCCAGACAGCTGGAAGCGCTGATCAGGTTGGCCGAGTCAAGGGCTAAGGTCACGTTGCATAAGACGGTTTCTGTCGGCGATGCGGAGGCGGTTATCCTGCTCATGAGGACGTCTCTAGACCAAGTGGGAATAGACGTTACTTCAGGGAAGTATGATATTGATGTTATAATGACGGGCAAGCCTAAGAGCCTCAGAGATAGGCTTCAGTTCGTGCTGTCCACGATCATAGATATGGAGAAGGCGACAGGCATGGTTAGAGACGAGGACCTGTACGAGAGGCTGCAGAAGGAGTATGACATCAACCGAGATGAAGCGAGCAGACTGGTTGGGCAGCTTGTGAAGGACGGCACGGTCTACTCGCCCTCAGCAGGGTACTATAAGAGGACATAGTTTGCGCATAGATGGCGAGTCCAATAGTTTGGTGGTAGGGAAGACCGCTCCAGCCGACGAGACCTCAACTATTATAAACAAATGGGCGTAAACGCTGCTTTATGCCAAACGAAGTTCACTGCGTCCACATCCTTGTGAAGACAGAGAAAGAGGCAAACGCGGCTCTGGAACGGTTGAAGAGAGGAGAAAAGTTTGCGAATATTGCCAGAGAGGTTTCGATCTGTCCCTCAGGGAAACGTGGTGGAGACCTCGGAACCTTCGGCAGAGGAAAGATGGTGAAGGAATTCGAGCAAGCCGCCTTCGCACTTCAGAAGGGACAG
>CAYZTF010000074.1:0-2905 GCA_964481305.1 uncultured Candidatus Bathyarchaeia archaeon
GTTCTGAAGAATGTGCGGGACTACCCCGAGGAGACGAAGTCCAAGTCTCCTGAGGAGCACGCTAAATCTGAACTTGTTCAAAAGCTGGCGCCTCTAGCAGACTTCTTTGTAAACGACGCCTTTGCAGCAGCGCATAGAGGCCACGCCTCGATAGTCGGCTTTACCGTCGTCTTACCTACGGCTGCTGGGCGTGTGATGGAGAGGGAACTCAAAGCCCTCGAGAAGGTTACAACTGCTAGAGAAACACCCTGCCTCTACATCTTGGGAGGCGCAAAGGCGGACGACTCTGCTGCTATAACCGAGTACGTTCTCTCAAAGGGTACCGCTGACAATGTGCTGACCGGAGGCGTCATAGGTCATCTCTTTCTATACGCGAAAGGCTACGACATCGGCGAAACAAACCGAAAGTATCTTGAGGAGAAAGGCTTCACCACGATCATTCCAAAGATCCAAGACCTTTTCAAAAGATTCGACGGTAAGATCGTTCTTCCCGATGACTTAGCCGTTGAAGTAGACGGAAAAAGAAGAGAGATCGACGTATCAGAATTGCCAACAAGCTACCCGATCTACGACATAGGGTCGAAGACCGTCGAAAAATATGCTTCGATGCTCAAAAAGGCTAAGGCCATTGTTGTCAATGGTCCGATGGGCGTATACGAAAACAGGGAGTTTCTGAAAGGAACAAAAGGCGTCTTCGAGGCGATCGCTGAGAGCAAAGCTTTCTCCGTTGCCGGGGGCGGACACACCATAGGCGCTCTCGATGAGTTAGGCTTACAAAAGAGAATATCCTATGTTAGCACAGGCGGCGGAGCCCTGATGGAGTATCTGACAGGAAAGACTCTTCCTGGAGTCGAGGCCTTGGAAAAGGCTAAAAGGGCCTAATCCCCCTCTTTTTTCATTATACTTTCTTGCGGCTTCAGGCATTTGGAATGCTAAATTTCTTAAGGGCAAAAGAACTAAAGATCGTCGGTGCGGTAAAGTACTTGTTCGTAACGTACGCTCATAAACGACCTCCCGATGCTGCCGTGATTATATCCACTGTAGTGCTTGTCAGCGTAGTCTGTTGGTTTATTGTCCTGTTCTCTCTGAAGCAGCTTTTGCCTGGTTCGTCAGCGTTCCTTGAAAGCCTGCTTTCTCCAACTTTCCTATTTGTCTTAATAATCACGATAGTCGCCGTCATCATGGCGTTCACGATCTATAAGAGGAACAAATGAAGCAACAGGACGCAAATCGTGTGGCCATTTTTGAAAACTGTATGCGACTAATCTCCTATGAGGAGGTCTTGGAATGGTTGAAAAAAGGCTGATTTCGGAGAAGGAGGTTGAGCACGTTGCTTGGCTAGCTAGACTTGAACTTTCGCAGAGCGACAAGAGGCTCTTTACGGAGCAGTTCAACGAGATAATTGCCTACTTCAAGAAGATCGATGAGGCCAAGACCGAAGGCGTAGAGCCTACGTACCACGTCATAGAGCTTGTGAACATCTTACGCGAAGATCAAGAGACCCCCCCTCTTCCGAGGGAAGAGGCCCTTCAAAACGCTCCGAAGAAGGAGAAAGGCTACATCAAAGCACCCAAGATAGTCTAGGAGGTCTAAGGCTGTCAAAACCACACGGACTTACAGCCAAAGAGACTGTGGAGAAGATAAGGAGCGGCGAACTCACTGCCGCGGAATGCGTCTCTTCTATCTATGAAAGGATAAGACAATTTGAAGAGAGGTTCCATGCCTACGTTACCCTTACCGAAGACCAAGCCTTGAAGACCGCAAGGCAGATCGACGCCAAGAGACAAAGAGGCGAAGCCCTGGGGAGCCTCGCCGGGGTATGCGTCGCCGTGAAAGACAATATCTGCACTCAAGGAATCAGGACTACCTGCTCATCCCGCATGCTTGAAGACTTTATCCCGCCGTACAGTGCCACAGTGGTCGAGAGAATCGAGAGGGAGGACGCGATCATAGTTGGAAAGACAAATATGGACGAATTCGCCATGGGCTCGACAACCGAGACCAGCTATTTTGGTCCTACAAGAAACCCATGGGACCCATCTAGGGTTCCAGGGGGTTCTTCCGGAGGAAGCGCTGCGGCCGTCGCTTTAGATGAAACTGTTTTAGCTTTAGGAAGTGACACAGGGGGCTCCGTTAGGTGTCCCGCTAGTTTCTGCTCAGTCGTCGGCTTGAAGCCAACATATGGCCTTGTAAGCAGATACGGCCTCATAGCCTTCGCCAACAGTCTAGAACAGATAGGGCCGATAACTGGAAACGTCTACGACTGCGCTTTGCTGCTCAACGTGATCGCCAGCCATGATCCAAGGGATTCTACTTCAGTTGACATTCATCGAAAGGACTACACGGAGAGCCTCGAAGGAGACATCAAGGGCTTGAAGATTGGCGTTCCTAAGGAACTCATTGGGGAAGGAATAGACAAGAACGTAGTCAATTCGGTGTGGAACGCCGTCTATAAGCTGGAAGAGTTCGGCGCCTCTTATGATGAGGTTTCGCTACCTAGCCTTGAGTACGCCTTACCATCCTACTATATAATCGCCATGTCGGAAGCCAGTTCCAATTTAGCCAGATACGACGGGTTGCGATATGGCTACAGGGCAGAAGGGTCGGTCTGGTCCGAGGTCTATTCGCGTGGGCGGAGAACGGGACTTGGCCCTGAGGTGAGGAGAAGGATCATCCTCGGAACCTACGCCCTCTCCGCAGGATACTACGAAGAGTACTACATGAAGGCGTTGAAGATTAGAACACTCATAAAGAGAGATTTTGACAGATCCTTTAAGGATTCAGACGTTTTGGTAGGGCCCACGATGCCCTTCCCTCCTTTCAAGATCGGTGAAAAGATCGATAACCCACTGGCACTGTATCTGTGCGACGTAGACACAGTCTCGGTTAATTTGATGGGAGGCTG
>CAYZTF010000075.1:0-2902 GCA_964481305.1 uncultured Candidatus Bathyarchaeia archaeon
GGTTCGAATCTCACCCAGTACTATATACAAATCCTCTGCTTTCTGTGCACATTGTCGGCTGGTTATGGTCAGGTCAGTGTGATAGGTGAATCCAACCGTAATCAGAATATGTTTTTCTGCTTTCCTCTAATGTCAGAAAGTCTGTGAGTTTGCCAGCTAGTTTTTTGTTCTTTGAATATTCAATTACGGCGACTCCTGTGCTTCTGTAGACCTGAAGTTCACGTGGGATCTCCACTATTTCTGATGTTTTGGGCCAGATTTTTCCGAAGGCATTCCAACCGAAGATAGCGTCAACCTTCCCTTCGTGTATTAGCGCCATGACAGGCCCACAACCGTCTGCGAAGGCTGTAATGTTTCTGCGAATAGCGTCTGTCAGCCCTGCTTTGCTACAGACGTCGTCCCACACGCCCTTGAGGCAACCTTCGGTTGCAATACCTATCCGTACCCCGTTCTTCGTCAAGTCGCCTATAGACGCTATCTTTTTCGGGTTTCCTTTCTGCACCAGAATAACAGATCTTCTATAGCCCACGCTCCTCGTAGTATCTCTAGCGATCAGCCCCTTCTGGGCGGCATCGTCAAGAATGTACTCTGCCCCACAAGACAGAACATCTCCCTCCTTCGTCTCCATTATTTGTGAGGTCAGGTCCTCAGCCTTTCCTATCGTAAAGTCAACCTTTGTCTCGAATTTTGCCTGAAACTCCTTAGCTATCTTCTGCAAAGGGGGAGCAGTAGCACCAGACGAGTAAACGTGTAGATGGCCACTCATCGTAATTTCAACTCCTATTATCTCAAAGACATTGAGCATCTATATGCAGTCTTAAACTTTGTGAGAAGTCTGCTTCATGATATCGCGCGCGCGATTTGAAGACTTCGTCAACATCCATAGATTGATATGATTTGACTTCCGAACATAATACTTCTCAGTCCTGCGACAACCTTGAAGTGTTTGTAGCTAACAGTATCGCCGACGCTGCAAAACCAAGCACTGCACCATATGCGAAGGCGAAATTGGAAGACGATAACGCCCAAAGGGCCCCCGCAACAGCGCTGGACATGAAGTCGCCGATGCCGTCGATAGTACTCATTACTCCGAAGCCCGTTCCCCTCTCTTTCTCACCGAGCAGATCTGCGGCATAAGCTCTAGCGGTAGAGTCGATGCCTCCTGTTTCAACGCCAGCAAGGAGGAAGAGCACTGCGTATGTTAGAACTGTTGGAGGTAGGACTATGAATCCGACGCAGTATATGCTGAATATGACATAAGCCAGAGATAGCAAAAGCCTCTTGTTGAATCTGTCGCCTAACGATCCAAAAACATATGCGAATGTCGCAGAGCCGACATTGAGCAATATGTAGAGCAAAGCCCCCAATCTGCTAGCTTCCACTGTTCCTAGGGTTGGAATGAAAGCGTCCGTCGCCCTCAAAACCAAGAAGGTATTCGCAAAGTTCCCCATACCGTACACTCCTGCCGCCACAAGGAAGAGCCTGAAACGCCTCGGAAGACCTTTTACGTCTGTCCATAGCTTCCTCTCGCCCAGCTTCCTGCTGCTCAAGATCTCTCTCGTGAAAACTGCAAAAACCAGCACAGATAGAAGACCTGGAACCAGCGCCATCCAGAAGACATTTCTGAAACCGATGAGTGGGAGCAGTAGGAAGGCGATGCTGGGTCCGATGATGGCGCCGAGAGTATCCATCATACGGTGGAACCCGAAGGCGTGGCCGTAGCTGTCAGTCCCCACGGAGTCTGCGAGGAGCGCGTCACGAGGAGCTTCTCTTATACCCCTGCCGACCCAGCCAAGGGTTCTGCTTATTAGGACTTGAATCCAGTTGGTTGCGGTCGCTATGGTGGGGATCAGGAGTCCGGTCATAGCGTACCCGAGTATGCCTAATGGCTTTCTCTTACCGAGCTTGTCGCTGAACCATCCTGAGTACATCTTGACAAAGCTTGAGGAAAAATCAGAGAGCCCCTCTATTAGGCCGAGGAACGCTGCGGAGCCTTGCAATTCGATTGTTATGAACTGGGCCAGGATGGATGTGGCCATCTCATGGCTCATGTCGCTGAATAAGCTCGTAAATCCCATCGCGACGACATTTCTGTTCAGCCATTTTCCTGTTTTTTTAAAATCGTTTGATTCATCACGCATTTTCAACAGGCACCTTCTTACTTTCAAACACGATTTTTCTTCGCTTACACAAGAAACCTCAGAAGAGACGCAATTTCGGTCATAAGACGGCGCACGAGTCCCTTTATGGTAACACCTTGGTTTTGAAACTGTAGAATGGGTCTGGCACCTCGTCTGCCAGCGAGTTTTGATACTGCTCGAAAAATAGTTTCTTCATCAGGCTTTTCCTCTGATTCGTAACTCTGTCTCTTTACATATTCGGCAAGTTGTTCATCCGTTTTTCTGAGGCTTGCTTCCTCAACATTTGTTATCAGTTTTATGAGTTGCTCGTCTCTTTTCTTAAGGTTCAGCGTCATGTTTAGGACAGTCGCATAGTGAGGCAGGCAGAAGCCTTTTGGCTCAAAAGATCTCAGAAACGGTGTGTCTCCTTTCGCAGTGTTTTCCAAGAACTCTTTGATATACATTGAAATGAATTTGTCAACGTGAATGCATGCTGGACACTTTTTCTCGTTTGTAAGAATCTGACTCAGTTCATTCTCTACCTTGCTAGGGTCTCTGATTTCTTCAGGTTGCCTGTGTACGTCTTGAATCAGCTGCTCGATGACGCTTCTCATTACGAGAGCCATTCCATGCCCATCAGAGCTTTCCGGCTTACTCGCTTCGATGAGCATCCTAAAGTAATGGCTGTTGCAAAATCCCCTGCTTTCAACGATCCTCTGTCTTGAGGAAGCATCCATTACAAGCTCGGAAACATAGGTATCCATATACTCCCTTTCAAGCTC
>CAYZTF010000076.1:0-2861 GCA_964481305.1 uncultured Candidatus Bathyarchaeia archaeon
ACTCCTTAGACGGGATAAGGCTCTGCCTCCAGGCCGGTCAGGACTTGTCCTCTCCCGCTGTTTTCAGCGACGCCGTCAACCTGATCATATTCACGGGAATAGCCGTTCCGATCGCATTATACGTCTTCAAGAAAGGCTACGACGCAGCTAGAAGAGACGGTTCATTGGGGCAATACTGATAGCGACCAGGCGCTTCCACTCTTCGTCTTCGACGTCAACGCGCGTACGAAAGAATCATTCAATCTTGAAGCTCTTTCCGTATTCCGGTATTCTTACACCATCCATTACTGTTTTGAAAAGCTGAGGATTTTCGGTGTGTACGGGAAAGAGGGTTTTTGGTTTGACGCTTTTGATGAAATCTGTTAGTTGCGGTCTGTCTATGTGGCCTGAGGCGTGGAGCTGGTGGAACCTGATTCCGAAGTGGTCGAGCCAGTTGTGCATGACCCAGTCTTCAATGTTCTCTTCGCTGAAGGGTTCGCTCATGCTGTGTATGAATTGGCTTCCTTGTTTCGGACGGATGTCGATCAATTCGGCGAATTGGTAGAAGTCCAGATCCATCATCAGATCCCCTTGGTGTTCATGCACGTATTCGTGGCTTACCATCTTATCCATGAAGTCGCGCTCCCAGACATAGTAATCATCCTCATGGAACTCCCCAGTCTTCTTCCGTTTGTAATAGACAAGAATGTTCTCGTCCTTCAGCGGGTCCGGAAGCTTCAGATGCTCGTCGTCCAGAAGTTTGCTGAGCAGATAAGCTGTCCGGGTAGAAATAACGATTTTTCTGTCGTTGTTCTTAGCGACTTTGTAGAAGGTTCTGAACCTGTCCATGTCGCGGCTGTAGTGAGTTGTGAAGACCATTTTGTCCGTCTTGGAGACGATCTCGTTGGCATATTTCATTACTTGGGTTTCTGAGTAGTTCTGCCGCTTCTCCTTTTCAACCATCCTAGTCCCTTCGCTTATCAAGGCAACAGGCTCAGAGTCTACCGCTTTCTCAACGAAGTCTTCCGTCAAGTCTTTCCTGGGACCGTGTTTTCTGAAGTCGCCGGTATAGACGATTTCGCCCTTGGAAGTGTGGATGATGAAGCCGTAGGCAGCGGGAATGCTGTGGTCTACGTGAATCGGCTCAACACTGATGTTCCCGACGTCTATTTTGTCCCCTGTCCTAAAAGTGACATATTTGTGTTCGCCGTAGTCGCTGAAGCCGCTGGTCTCCTCCATGGACTCCAAGAAGAGCTTCGCACCGTACCCGCAGAATACAGGGATCTTCTCATCGATGAAAGATAAGCAGCCGACATGGTCTACATGCGTGTGCGAGAGGAACACAGCGTCAATCCTTGGTTCAGCATACTTCAGGTCGGTGTGTTTCAGTAAAGGCTTAGCGTATAGGCCTTCGATCTTCGGCATCAAGCCAAACTCAAAGTAGTCCTTGAGACCTGTGACCCTCCTAGGACAGAGCCAGCTGGTAAAATACTCTGAACCCATGGTGAAGGACTGACCGAAATCGAGCAGGATCCTAGCTTCCCTATCTTCTAGAAGGATCTTGTTGCCACCGATCTCGGACACGCCGCCAAAGAAAGACAGGCTGACCATTGTGCACACACATCTGTTTTTGAGGAAACGTGTGCGGCACTCCTCTCCGCACTACACGTGGTCAAGGAGAACACTTGCAAATCGGACGTACTTAAAGGCTCTTGAGAACGATCCCTCTCGCGTCTGACAAGCGGTAGAATCACGCGCGAGAACGCTGGCATACAGGACATCGAAGGTATGATGTTCGCTGAGCAGAGGAAAGAGGAGCTGGCCACGGTTCTCAAGGAGAAGATGCTCAGAGACGAGTTCAAACTGCCCTATGATCGAGCGTTGATAAACGAGCTGAACATCGACCGCTACGAGTTGACGAAGACAGGGAAGATAAGGTTCGCATCCGGAAGGCAGCCACGACGACCGGTTCTGGGCCATCGCGCTAGCCGTAAACGCCTCGGAAAAAGACTCTAAGCCCGGACTTATAGTCGCTAAGACCTTCTGAATTAGAGATGGAGAGTGGGGAGGGTTGGAAAGCCTTTTTACACGTAGGCTCGAGATTGTTCTACAAGACTGGCTTTGAAGAATAAGGACTCTCAGAGAGGCTCGGAATGGATCAGACTTTTCCTTTCAATAATTCGAGACGCCTATCTGGGGAACAGGTTCACGTATGAGAAGAGAACTTTCGATCTTGAGCCTACCCTCGTTACCCCGTACGACTTCTCTCGAAAGATAGGGCAGCCGACGAATGACTATGAGAGACTGCTTGCGTCCTTGGATCCACGTTTCAAAGAGGCGGCCAGAGCCGAGGTATACAGGAAGGGGAGAGGCTGGATCGCCCAAGGCCTTCAAGGCTATCATGGAATGAAGATTAGGCGGGTGAGAGTCGATAGAGAGGTGTTTTTGCTTCCCGTCTTGTCCGACAGGAGCTCGGTCGGAATCGATACCAGCTGCATCGAAGAGAGGACGACCATCCTCGCCTTCTGCTTCATAACAGACCACGAGGCCGCCTACACGTACCTTGAGAGGCATCTTGGCTTGCCGAAGGCTCATAACCATGAGGAGTTCAAGTGGATGAGGCTGAACCCGAGTTACAGGGCAAAGGCGCTCGAAAGGCTCAAGCTGCTTCTGTCAATATGCTGCAACGCGGTACTTCTAATCGAGACAGACGCCATCACGCCGCCGGTCGGCAAATTCGAGAACGTCTTCAGAAACCTCGTCGAAGGCTGCTTCTCCGGATACGAGCGAGACCCCGCTTACGCGAGGCTGAGGCCTGCGATACGGAAGAAGTTCTTCCAGCTGGCAAACGGCGTTCAGGCGCACTGCGACAGAGACTTCCC
>CAYZTF010000077.1:0-2683 GCA_964481305.1 uncultured Candidatus Bathyarchaeia archaeon
CGCGCGCGAAAAATCAAGAAAGTTTAAGCGTAAAATGGCTCTATTTTCTGTTAATGTTAAGCAGGCAGCATTCCTCTGACAGCCCTATGTAATGATCGTTGGATGAGGCACTCCTAGCTGAAGAAGTACTTGTTGCGAGGTTTGATCTATGGACTATGCGGTGGAGACCTTCAACCTGACCAAGATTTTCAAGGCCGAGAAGGAAAAGGGTGAAAGGCGAATTGTCACGGCAGTAGATCACGTCAACTTGAAGGTCAGAAAGGGCGAGCTCTTGGGTTTGTTGGGGCCAAACGGGGCGGGGAAAACAACGCTTATCAAGATGCTCTGCACGGTGATTCTGCCCACCGAAGGGACAGCGAAAGTCAATGGTTATGACATTCTTGAGGAGCCGGAGAAAGTTAGAAGCAGCTTCGGCTGGTTTTACGGCGAGACGGGTGGTCGCTCTCTGTACTGGAGGCTCAGCGCTGAGGATAACCTGAGGTTCTACGCCTACCTGCAAAATGTTCCGAAGGATGTGGCTGAGAAGCGGATAGGTGCGCTCATCGACTTTTTTGAGTTGTCAGAGGATAGAGGCAAACTGGTCAAGGACTATTCAACAGGGATGAAGGTCAGGGTTATGCTTGCTAGGGCCTTGCTTCACAATCCGCCGATCCTCTTTATGGATGAACCGACCATAGGGCTTGATACCATAGGCGCTGTCGAGACGAGGAAGCTACTCAAGGCATTTAGCACCGATCTCGGCAAAACCATAATCTTCACAAGCCACAATATGTACGAGGTTGAGCAACTTTGTGAAAGGATCGCGATCATGAGGGATGGCAAGATAATAGTGGACTCCTCTCCTTCAGCTTTGAGGGAAGTGTTAAGGGATATCCGTTCCATTGAAGTTGAGATCAGAGACTGCGTAAATCCGGAGGAAGTTGTTCAGAAATTGGCAAATGTGCCTGTCGTGAAGAAAGTCGTTGAAAGTAGAAGAGAGGGCGATAATCTAATCATACGCTTTCAAGTGGAAGACGAATACGAAGCGATTCCAGCTCTAACCGAGAGATTGCATTCCTACGGCGTCAAGGTTTCCTCCATCCGTCAAAGCGAGCCGACATTTGAAGAGGTCTTTGTAAAGTTGACGAGCAAGGATGGACTTTGAAGGTAGAGGAACTAGTCGATCTTTTTCGAGAGGAAACCCCATACTCGACCTCGGAGCTCACTCACGTCTGGGCCGTCTTTTGGGCCAACTTCAAGATTTTCCTCTCATACAAGACTTGGGTTCTAACTGAAACACTCAGCACTATGGCCTCAATCGCCATGTATTCCTTCATGGGCCTCCAAGTTGACGCGAATAAACTCGTGGAAACCGGCTATGGAACCGCCAGTTGGTTAGCCTTCGCCCTCGTTGGTGTGGCCTCTGCGAACTATCTCTGGATGTGCATCAGCAGGATAAGTCACGCCATGAATCATGAAGTCAGAGAGGGGACATTTGAGGTCATAATCTCTTCTCCTATTAGATTGAGGTCCTACATCGTTGGACAGTTGATCCGAGGTTTCTTGGTTAGCGCATACTTCATGTTCGGCGTCCTACTGGTTGGCATCTTCATCCTAAAGGTGCCTCAAATAATTACCCCCGCAACTGTATTATCGTTCTTCACGGTAATTCTCTTCATGGTTGGAAGCTACATCGGCATAGGAATAATGGCGGCCGGCATAATTCTCGTGTACAAGAAAGGAGACCCACTCACGTTTCTTTTCGCGAACATCACGGAATTCCTTGGAGGCGTATTGTTTCCCTTAAACTATCTGAAGGGCTATCCGCTCCTTTGGACGATTGCTTGGCTCATGCCCTACACGTACGCCTTAGACGCAGCGCGAAAGATCCTTCTTACAGGGGCAACCCTAGCCTCACCCAGCGTTCTCAACAACTTGATTGTTCTGGCAATCTGCATCGCTGTCTTTACCCCTCTTGGATTAGAGGTTTTCAAGTTGAGCTGTGATCGGATTAGGAACGAGGGAACGGTAGCGACATATTAGGGGAGAGGGCTTTGAATCATGAGCGGATAATACAGCTTATGTCGGAGGAGACTCCGCTCAGGAAAACCTCGACCTATCAAATGATAGCCGCCTTCATAGTAAGAGACTTCAAAACCTGGTGGACATACAAGTTCTGGCTGACGCTGGACATATCTGGAAACATCCTTCTCGTAGCTACCTACTACCTTTTCTCAATGATCACAACCTCCCAACAGGTCCTGGAAGCTGGATACGCTACGGGGGGATACTTCACCTTCGCTTTGATCGGTATAGCCTTCCAGAATTACGTCTCCTTCTCAGTTCAGAGCATAAACGAGAGCATAAGTGACGAGCAGTGGAACGGCACGATCGAGACGATTCTGTCGTCAGAAACCGATTTCAAAATCTTCCTGTTGGGAGAGACGATCTTTTCCTTCATAACTTCTTCAGCCTTCCTGCTTATCTCATTGCTGACGGGGATTCTCCTCGGGGCGGCCTTCAATTTCAGTCCGACGTCCATCTTGTCCGTGATCGCGCTTTCAATCTTACTCATAGCCAGCCACATGGCGATAGGCGTCATGAGCGCGGGGATAATAATGAAGACGAAACAGGGTGACCCGTTGACCTGGGCTTTCTCGTGGATAACTCAACTCGTCTCAGGGGTATTCTATCCATTGAAGTT
>CAYZTF010000078.1:0-2668 GCA_964481305.1 uncultured Candidatus Bathyarchaeia archaeon
GAGAACAAGAGACCATTTTGACGCAATAGCGATAATTCTTGATTCCTTTGAGAAAGTAAATATGCAGAGATTTTGGGCGAACAGCAGACAATCAAATCTGAATCAACACGTAAAGAAGAGGTTGAATTCTCTTTTGGCAGATCTAAAAAAGGGTTTAGTCAAGAAACTATGGAGAGAATTTACTGGAAGAATATTCATAAGAGAACAGGAAGTTACACTGAAAGAAAGGATAAACAAGTTGCTTGAAAAAGATCCAACTATTGCTAAGTAAAAAATTGCCCAATTAACTCTAAACTTCTGCTCGGTTCAATTTTTCCGTCATAAAAAGCACTCCATGAAAAACAAGATGTCTTCTTGGCCCGGCAATAATTGATTTGAGTCTTTTCGAGCTGGAGTTTCCTTAGTTTTCGCGGTTTGCCGAGTTTGATCATGTCTTGGGTTTCTTGAGTTCTCTGAGGCGTTCGGCCTCTGGCCGTTGCTTGTAGAAGGGGTCGAGGAGGTAACATCCGGACACCAGCCCATAGCGTGGTGCGTTTGTGCAGTCACTGCATGTCCGGCATAGCCGTCTGCGATCCAACTTCTTGCCGCTTAGCACATCGCTAGGTAGTTCTGGGTAGGAAAGCATCATCCGGCCTAGGCCGATGAAGTCGGCTTTGCCTGTGCGGACAATGGCTTGTGCTACGTTTGGTAGGTACTCCTGTAGATAGGTGTAGGCTGAGCCGACGAAGCATATGTCGTGGAATCTGGCCTTGAGGGTTGCTGTGACTGCGATTTGACGCGCCACGTCGACCATTGGGTCCTCAGGAGGCTTGTAGCCGTCGACTGGAGGGATCAGCGCTGGACGCTGGATATGCGGGTTGTAGTATGGACTACCCCCGGAGATGCAGACCAGATGGATGTCTAGAGTTCGTAGTAGCTCTAGAAAACGTATGGGCTCTGTGAGGTCGTATCCTGTGCCGCTGCCGTCACCACCGAACGCGAAGGGGTAAGGAAGGCTCGTTGGCTCAGGTTCTCCCAGGCCGTTCGAGGCACGCTTTCGGAATGGAAGAAAGTCAAATGCGCTGAGGCGTACGCCGATGATCAGTCCTGGTGCTTCAGCTCGGATGCCGGTCACGACTTGACGTAGAAATCTGGTTCTGTTCTCGAATGAACCGCCATAGCGTCCTGGTCGTTTGACTGCGCTGAGAAGTTCGTGGATTAGGTAGCCGTGACAGTGTTTGATGTCTACGAAGTCGAAGCCGATCTGTTGTGCCCATTTGGCGGCCCGTACAAAGTCATGGACTAGTTCCTCGATCTCGCTGTCTGACATTACGGGATGGTCAGGTGACAGTCCAACTCTATGGTCAAGTACTGGGTGGTGGTAGATGATTGTTGGCTCTAGGCGATCATAGCGATTTGGATGGGAGAAGCGGCCGGCGTGAGCGAATTGGAGGCCTACTAACAGATCGTCTGTCTCCCCGTACTTGGCTCGATGTGCATCAATCATTCTCTTTCTCAACGACTCCAGCGGTAACAGGTTATCCTCATTGATGGTCAACATATTAGGGTTGACTCGGCCTTCGGGTCGCACGCCTACAGTCTCTCCTCCCCAGATCAGCTTGGCCCCGCTTCTGCCGAAGTTCTCCCATCTGCGGACGACCAAGTCGGTTGGTTGACCGTTGAGCGTGCCGTCCCAGCCTTCCATTGGTAGAGCGCAGAAGCGGTTGCCTATGATGCGGTCGCCCAGTTGGTAGGGTTGCGCCAGCGGCGCATCGGGACCCGCCTGCACCTCGCGGTCGCACGGTAGGTCTAAACCTAACGCTGCGATGTACTTGGCGAACTCGTCAAAGGACTTCAGCGTGGATATGCGACGATACTTCATACTTGCACCCCTCGGTGGGATTCTATTTCAAGGTGATGAGAACGCACAAAATGTTATTTAATTGAGTTGGGGGTATAAAAGTAGAGATAGAGGAGAGGGCGTTTTTGGCAAAGACTATTGACATAGTTTCGCTTGGCGAGGCTATGGTCGAGTTCTACTCTAGCGATGGTGTTTCTCTGGGGCGTGCCAAGAATTTTGAGAAGAGTGTTGGTGGAGACACCGTGAACCTCCTCTACGCGGCCTCGAGGTTTGGAAAGAAGTGCGGATATGTCACTCGTGTTGGGAGCGATGAGTTTGGAAAGTACTTGATAGATGCTTGGAAGCATGAAGGGATTGACGTTTCCAACGTGGTCGTTGAGGATGGGGGTTTCACCGGGATCTACTTCATCTCCTTATTGGAGAGGGGTGAACGGGACTTCACCTATTATCGTCGTGATTCCGCTGCAAGCCATCTCTCGCCGAGGGACATCAGTCCAGAATACTTGTCACAGTGTAAGATCTTCCATTCGAGCGGGATCTCGCAGGCGATAAGTGCTTCTTGTAGGGAAGCGGTCTTTAAGGCGGCTGAAGCTGCCAAGAAGTCGGGTGCCATGTTCTCCTACGATCCAAACGTGAGGTTGAAGCTCTGGCCTGTCGAAACAGCTCGCGAAGTCGTCGATTATACTTTGGAGATGGCCGATATAGTTGTCCCGAGCTTCGAGGATATGAGGTTGATTACTGGCCTTTCTTCATCAGACGATGTTGCGAGGGCTATATTGAAGAAGGGTGCAAAGGTTGTGGCTCTCAAACTTGGATCGGAGGGCAGTC
>CAYZTF010000079.1:0-2608 GCA_964481305.1 uncultured Candidatus Bathyarchaeia archaeon
AACGCCCTACTCAAGATGTCTTCCATCGTCGATAAGCTCGGCAAATACCGTCCGCCGATAAATGTGCTCGATGTAGCTCGAAACTTTATATCAACCATAGTCGGTGGCGGCCTAAGCGCGCGCCTCCTGACGACGCCTTTTCTAGCGGATCTGCTTCTCGACCGTGCCAAGAAGGGAGGACAAGCAGAGTCAGAGATCATCAGGGCCATGCTACGCATGACCATAGCACCAACCATGATAAAAGCCGGGGTCAAAGAGAACATCATACCTGATGAGTGCGAAGCGGTCGTTGACTGCCGCCTCCTCCCAGGCCAAGACTTGACCTATCTCAAAGAACAGTTTAAGAATGCGCTCGGAAGCCTCGAAGGCTTAGAGATAGAGCCTATCACCGAGTCGCCGGGCACCATCTCCCCCCATGATACGAGGCTGTTCCACGTGATAGAGGAACTCTCAGCCAAAACCGATCCAAACTCGAGATGCGTCCCATTCATGGTTCCTGCAGCTACGGACAGCCGCTACTTCCGACAGAAATTTGGGACGGTAGCGTATGGCTTTGTTCCTATGAAGATGGATCTGCCCCTAGACGTCTTCATGAAACTGGCACACGGGCTAGACGAGAGAGTCAGCCAAGACAATCTGCTCTACGGCACCAAGTTCTTGGTCAACCTTGTACGAGAGATAATGGGATGAACAGGTAAGCCTCTTAAGTCGAAGCTGACGCCGCCTTTGGGTTGCAGAAGCGCGTGACTCTTAAGGAGAAGACGCTCAAAAACCAGTTTTGGCGAGGGCCTTCCCCGTCTCATTGGGCAATTCTCGGCTGGAAAAAAAGGGTAGGGGGAGGGGGATAAGGATATTACGCCTGAATTACGCCTTTCACCGAAATGGCCATAGTTCACGCTTAACTTGATGTAATTAAACGCGGAAAAACGCAGGATTCCTTATCAGCCGATCGAGTTTCAAGGCGAAGGTTCTCAGCAATTATCGGATCTTAGTTCCTAAAGTATTGGCTACTATGAACCGGCTTGAATTAGCCTTCGCCCCTGATTCATTCGACTGTTTTTGGCTTACGCGACCAAGGACGAGGTCCTCTACCGAGCGAAGCTGAGCAAGAGCGATGTCCATGCCACGCCGGAGCAAGATCCTGAAGTTGCTATTGCGTAAAGGTCTTAGAGCGTACTTTACGAAAGAGTAGATCGATTGAAGAGACTAGTGAAGTGGTTAGGCCACGGTTACCTCTTTCTTTGCTAGGCCTTCCACCATCAGTGGCACTATTCTGCTGGCGTTGAGTATCTCCATGAAGAGAGGTTTCCCTTTCTCGTCGAAGTGGACTATGATGTCTCCAACCTCTTCTGCATGGGAGAGTATGCCCTTCTCCTCGAGTATGACGGTGAGGACATCGGCTTCATCGTCGTACTTGATCCTATAGGCCATAGCGTTCGCGCCTCACAGGATAGAAGGTTATCACGAGTAAATATCTTTTCCTCTTCTCGTAGACCACCCTCAAGGCATGTCTCGAGTCAATAGTCTTGGTCGCAAAGTATTGATCACCTCTCTCATCTAGGCGGTCTGGATGAAGAACCGTCTCGGTGACCTGTCCTTCGTTGACTTTAAAACCGTAACGCCTCATCGCTTCGAACTTCGCAGCCGCATGCTTAGTAAAGCTAACCTTTAAGCCTTCGGCCAAGATCTTCTCCCATACTTTCTGTAGAATGAGCGGCAGATAAGACTTTCAAAGCCGTCTACAGCCCACCATCTACGCCCTAAAAAAAGGTCTGAGCCTCGTGAAAATGAGCCCGACCTCTCAAAAGAGAGCCACGCCATCTTTCAAAGGTCTAATAGCTGGAATTCGAGAGAGCATCAAAGAACGACCGTGACAAACCCAGCCCCAGCGAGATACTAGAAATGCTCCTACGGAAAAGGTCTGAAAGCATACTCTACAGAAGAAATAGATCAGACAGTCTGCAGCTGGGGACAGTTGAGATGGGTTCAGAAGTTCTAAGTAGTTTTCTCGGTAGTGTTTTTTACCATATGGAAGAAAAAATTACCAACCACGAAATCGATATAATGGGCCTGTAAAGAACCGACTTGTCGGCCTCGTCCACCGAATAGATGACTCTGTAGTCGCCCGAGCGTAGGCTGTACTTTCCCTTCAGATCGCCGTGCAGGGGCTTTCCAATGTAAGGGTTATCCTGAAGCTGACGGATTTCAGAGTCGCATCTTCGTCTCGCTTCAATGTCTAAGTTGCGGAAGCCCTTCTCAAAACTTCTCGTGGATCTGAGCCTATATTTCATCTGACGCTTTCAGCTCTTCGACGAACTCCTCGTATCGTCTGACGCGTTTGGCCTTCGCGTCCTTCTCGCCTTCACGGATCGCCTGCGTAAGCTCGGCATCCTCCGTGATCTCTAGCGTCTCGATCAGCTCCTCCAGCAGGTCTCTGGTCTTCTTCAAGAGATCCATCTGCTTGTCGTCCAACATCACTGAGCCCAATCCAACCGCACCTTACGCGTGATTGATGCGCGCTCCCTATATATTTACTGCTCATTAAGACAGCGTGCAGACCTCTTATGGAAGAAGACGGACTTGGCCTTTCAAATCCCCGTCTCCTTGG
>CAYZTF010000080.1:0-2606 GCA_964481305.1 uncultured Candidatus Bathyarchaeia archaeon
AGGACTAAGCATTTCTTTCCGTCCCTAAGGTCTTCATTAATTTTCATCTTGTCTTCTTGGACGATTAGTGTAGCTGCTCTTGATGGTAGACCGTGGCTATCTAGTTCAGCAACGTAGTCTCCGACTTCGCCGTCTTTCGAAGGGTTCATGGAGAGCTTCTGGCTTAGTAAACGGTTGAAAAGATACGATTGATATGCTTGCACGAACATACGTCCGAGTCTCCTTGGTAAGGCACGAAACGCGTTTGTGAAATCGTTTGGGTGCCTAGCAAGATAGTTAAGCATAGCAATCTCAAACTTCAAGTGTCTTGGAAAATCTTTCAAAGCCTGTTTGTAGTCTTGAGTATCCTTCAACTTTTTCCTCGCCTCGGCGGCATCAACTTCTTCTGAGGACCTTGGCGCTGCGAGAAAGGTTAGGGCCGCTTCTTCAAAACTTCCTTTAACAAGCTTCTTTCCAACTACATGTGTGACTGTTCCAAATCGTTGATGTCCGAAGAAGTTTGGCACCCCTCCGACATCTCTGACTTCCTCAAGAATTGACTCGATTCGATCCTTGACAGCCTCGGCTTCCCCCTCTATCTGCCTTATTGTTATTCGGAATCTGTTACCTAGGAGGTCTTTGAGTCTAATCGGTTTTGTTGAAAACTTCTTCGGCCGCAGTTCTATGTCCTTTACGCGAACCCTGCCGACCTCCTTTGGCGAGATGTTCCATATGCTCACGTGCTGCGCCGTTAACGCTTTAGTATCCTTTATTCCTGCGTATCGAATTCTTCTCTTGCCCACTCCTAATCGGCTGGCGACCTGCTCCAACGCGAGAATGGTGTCCCAGTTCCTCTTTACGAGGACGCAGATCAGGTTTTCACCCTCACCAACAACTTTCTGAACCTCTTCCGGAGCAACTTGGGCCACTGTTCCGTCCGTCAGCGCTTCCTCGACGATGAAGTCCTCCGCAACCTGCTTTATCCTACCACCTATCCCATCGGTCTTTGTGTCATAGACTTCGATACCCAAGCGTCTGTCGTATTCGGGCACTTTCACTTCAGCAGCCTCATAACAGGGGAAGATTTCCCGTTACTTTGTCCACAACCTGGCTTGGTGCCGGGCCTATGCCTAGGCACGTATAGGCTCCAGGAGGCACCTCTGTCAAACCTTTGTCTTGAACCAAGGTTGTTGGCAGTTTCAGTTTTTTTGCTTCTTCTTCGATCTCTAAGAGCTTTTCTTCTGAGTTCACCATCACTACCACTTTACGTTGTCCCTCTTTGAGCCAAGCCTTCCACCACGCGTAATGCTCTTTTCTGGCCAGCTCTGCGCCTGAAACGGCGGCGTGGGCAACTTGAACCGCGGTCTTTCCACCGCTCATCTTTAGATCAACGCGGACAACGACAACCTGTTTATACTCAAGAAACAACAATCGTAAGCCCCATAACCGAAGTTTGATATTAATATTCTCAGGTTGTTAAGGCTTGCCGAACGCTGGGGCGAAAGAGACCGATGTATTAGTCGTTGGAGCTGGACCCGCAGGACTGATAGCGGCTCGGACTGCGGCGCGCGAAGGGGTCGACGTCGTTGTTGTCGAGGAACATAACGAGGTCGGATTCCCTGTCCACTGCGCAGGTCTCCTGAGCATTGGAGGTTTGAGGGAGATAGAGGTGCCTCCAGATGTGTCTTTCGTCCAGAACGAGGTTTCCGACGCTGTATTCCATTCTCCCGGCGGTTTGACATTTAGAATTAGAGGAGGTGAAAGAAAGGCCTACGTTGTGGACAGGAGGGCCTTTGACAAGTTCCTAGCCGAGCAAGCAACGAGGGCAGGTGCAGACCTAAGGCTTGGTTTTCGAGTCGACTCCTTTATTCTCAAAAACAGACAAGTAGTAGGCGTCTCCGGAAAAGATGGATCTTCGTTAAAGGCGAAGGTTGTTATCGACGCAGAGGGTAGTAGTTGCAAATTGCTTAACAAGGCTGGGCTGAAGACGCCGGATCAAGCAGCCTTCTTGCCAGCAACACAGTTCGAGATCGACGAAGTAGAAGTGGACCCTGACTGTGTAGAGGTCTTCTTCGGGAGGAAACTGGCACTAGGATTCTTCGCTTGGATAATTCCGACACGAAGACGCTCTGCAAGGGTAGGCTTAGCGTGTAGAGGAACCAACTTGCCTCAACGTCTACAGGATCTTGTGAGGGATAGACTGGGCACAGTAAAAACGGTCACAAAATATGGAGGCCGCGTTTACACCGGGCCCCCTTCACCGAAGACGTACGACGGCGGCTTGCTGGTTGTAGGCGACGCGGCGGGTCACACAAAGGCGACGACAGGCGGAGGGGTAATCTTAGGTGGCATATGCGCCAAACTTGCTGGCATAACAGCGGCTGATGCGATCTCAAAGGGCACTACTTCTGCGACTTTCCTGAAAACATACGAGAAGAGCTGGAAAAAACGCCTAGGAACGGAGTTTCGTACAATGCGTTTAGCTCGTAGAATGGCGGACATGCTTTCAGATAAAGCTCTGGACGAAACCTTCAGACTAATCATAGAAAAAGGTTTACAGAGATTGATAGAAGAGCGCGGTCAAATCGATTTTCAAAGTAGACTTCTGATGAGGTTAGCTCTGGATC
>CAYZTF010000081.1:0-2554 GCA_964481305.1 uncultured Candidatus Bathyarchaeia archaeon
CTTGAAGGACCTCGACCTCATAAAAGCGATAAACGAGAAGACATGGGCTTGCGTAATCTGGAGCATTACATACCACGCCTCTGAAGGATACCTTGACAAATTCGAACCAAGCCTATCCACAATCGAAAGTAGATTCACCGCCATGAAGAAGGTCGCCGACGCGGGCATCATGACGGGCACCGCCTTCATGCCAATTCTACCCTTCATATGCGACAGCGACGAAAACCTAGAAACAGTAGTAAAGAAGACGGCTGAAAACGGAGGAACCTTCGTCCTAGCCGCAAGCCTAACCATGAGCGGCGCACAAGCCACACGCTACCTACAAACCCTAGCCAAACATTATCCGAATCTCGTCGAAAGACATAAACAGCTTTACGATGAAGGATACAGTCCAAAACGCGAATATTCAGGCCGCATAGGCAGAAAGGTCAAGGAACTTTGCGAAAGATACGGCATACTCGATCGCATGCCTCGACACATCCAACCCGGCATCACTTCCGTAAACAAGAGGGTCGCTGAAAAGCTGTTCAATGAGACCTATTATATGGAAATCAAGTGCGAAAACCCGTACAAAATATGGGCATACAGAAAAGCCGCGTGGAGCGTAGACGAGTTCAAAGACAGCATCGAAAGTCTTTACAACAATCTTGGGCGAAACGGTCTCAAGATCATTCCTGGAGTAGGAGAAACCCTCTCCTTAGAAATCGAGAAAGAAATACAGGGGCTACAGCAGGGCGCGATGAAAGTGCGCCACTCTCTAGGGACAATCCCTAACTAATTTGCGACCAGTAGAGGAAGAATCGCCCTGAGATCCTTCTGTTCTATCACTGAGTCGGCGGCTTCTCTCACCAGTTCATCTTTCGAGTTGAACGATATACTGAAGCCAGCCTCCTTGAACATGGCCACGTCAAATCTGCTGTCTCCGACAACAGCGCACTCTGAAGTCTCTAAGCCTTCGGATGCGGCTAGCCGCCTCAGAACATCATCCTTATTCAACAGGGTCACCAGTGCCTCGGCCTCACCTGTAAGCCTTCCCTCATCATCGAAAAGTATCCTGTTAGCGTAGGAGCGTCCTATCCCTAGCTGGTCTTTCACGCGGTCTGCAAGCAGAGAGATCCCGCTACTAATTATCGCCGTCTTGTATCCTGCTCTGCTAAGCTTTTCTACAGTTTCTTTGGCTCCCTTCATCAATTGAACTCGATCCAATATCTTAACGATCTCTTCCCGTGAAGCGTTGCCCCAAAGCCGGATATCGGACCTCATAAACTCCCTGTAATCGATTTCTCCTCGAAGGTATCGCTGAAAGTTCTCCTCGTTGTCAACACTAAAGGCGTCGTGTAAAGCCTGCCAGCTGCTCTCTGATTCTACGAGGACCCCATCTAGGTCAAAGACGACCAACTTGATATTATTCAAGATCTTATGCACAGAAATCTCGCCGCCACTTACTCAAAAACCACGAAGACGCAACGGTGATCTTCCAACAAAGGAACAAGTAGCGTAATACATCATACTGGCCGCTCTTTCCTCGCATAGTAGAAGTTGACAACAGACTTAGCGGCGCTGACCGCCATAATCACTGCGTCCAAAAGAGTTACGAATCTCAAATCCAATGCTGCTGTCGCTCCTCCACCGTAATTGATGGGAATCTTTGCCAAGCCCATAGACAGGGGGTTTCCTAACCCCAGCAGAAAGAGAGACATGTAAAAACCAATGGCTTCTGAGAGCAGTGCGGCGATCAAGTTCATGATAGACCATTCGTGTGTCATGTTCTTCGCGAATGAGAGCGCCGCAAGCATCAGCCCTACAACCAGCGCAACGGTGATCATGAATTGAACATCTATGCCCGTATAGTCTTTGATCAATAGCACATAGCTCTTGATCTCTGGAGGTAGAAGCCAGAGGCTGAGACTCGGAAGAATAGATAAGAAGATTATGTAAAACGACGCAGACAATACGGCTTTCACATATCTCCTCATGTTCTACCTCACACCTAAGGCGACGGATACCCCTCCGTAGGCGTCTCAACCCTCATAGAGAAGCTTAAACCAACTAGGTCGAAAAATGCCCGACATTCAAAGGCTAGGTCTGCACCATCAACAGTTCCTCGAAGAAACGTAGCGACTACTAGTAGTTCCTTAGTCTCGCCCGGTCCGATACGCTTCGAGTCGAAGCCTTCAGCTACAATGGTTCCATCAGCCGAAATCAGTTTGACCGCCACTTTTACATTAACTTCTACGATGCCTCGATTTCTGATCGGAACATGAACCGCCAAGTTTACTACCCCAGTCAACGGGTTCGTGGTGGAATCAAATCTTACATCTTCAGCTCTCTCCAAGCTACCCACAAGGGTTGAAGATATACTGAAGAGAGAGGCTGACGAGACGATTAAGAGGCTCGCGTATAGAATTATGATAGTGACACTGAGGATCTTTGAGGCCTTCCGCTTCATTTCGTCTCTGCACAAAAATCACCAGAATCTCTATATAATAATATGGTTTAGTTTCGCGTGAGCTCTTTCTACAAGGCCGCAACATCACAGTCGAAGGGTAACATA
>CAYZTF010000082.1:0-2513 GCA_964481305.1 uncultured Candidatus Bathyarchaeia archaeon
ACTTCGTGAACTATCCTCAAGAACTCCTCATCTGAGAGAACGCTCTTCCTCTTCTCAGACTTCCTCTTAACCTTGAGAAGGATCTTCTTAACGTCTTCTGTAGACGCTTCTATACCGAACTCTTGCAGTTTACTCGAGACGGCGTGGGATCCGCTCAGCTTACCCAAAACCAGTCTTCTCGCCTGTCCTACAAGTTCCGGGGGATAAGGCTCGTACGTGGTCGTGTTTTGGAGGACTCCGTGCTGGTGGATTCCGGAGGCGTGGGTGAAAATGTTTGCTCCAACCACTACCTTACTTGGCGGAAGCGTAACACCCGAAGCTTTTTCGACAAACCTGCAGAGCTCAACCAGCTTTGACAGGTCGAAGTAACGTACGTTGTAGAGATTGTACAGTGAGATGAGAACTTCCTCCGTGGGCGCCAGACCCGCCCTCTCCCCAAGGCCGTTCACGGAGGTTGACAGGGTTGTCGCGCCCGCCTCGACGGCGGCGAGGGTGTTGGCAACCGCAAGTCCATGATCGTTATGACAATGCACTTCAACGGGGACATCCACCGCTTGCGCCACCGTTGTGACAAGATACCTCATAGCTGCAGGTATGATCGCGCCTAAGGTATCGACTATCCTCGCCCTATCGACGCCCGCATCGACAACTGTCTTGAAAACCCTTATGAGAAAACTCAGATCCGCTCTCGTCGAGTCTTCGGCGCTGTATGTTATGTACAATCCATGCGCCTTAGCGTACTCCACTATCTCTACAGCCCTCTCCAAATACTGTTCTCTAGTCATCTTCAGCTTATACTTCAGGTGGATGTCTGAAGGCGGGAATGACATAACGTAACCCCACGCTCCGGTTTCCAAGATCGCGTCGACATCACTCTTGACGGCCCTGCCGAAGCCGAATATCTTGGCCTTGAGGCCTTGTTTAGCCAGAGCCGTGACGGCCTCCATCTCTCCTGGTGAAGCGGCTGGGAAGCCGGCTTCCAGTTGTTGGATGCCGATTTCGTCGAGGCCTTCGGCTATCTTCAATTTGTCGTCGGTTGAGAAGACGACGCCTGGAGCCTGCTCGCCTTCACGTAGTGTAGTGTCGTGTATTATGATTTCATGCGCAATCTTCATCGTCTTAACTACTTCATCGTAAAAGTTGAAAGGAGCAACGTTTATCTTGCGGATGACTTCTTCTTTTGGCTTCATTCCGATCATTTACAGATATTGCTGCTTTTTTGTGAATTTCATGACAACTGCTATTTTTTTGACTCCACTCTTGATTAATGAATAAATATTTAAATCTTTCAGACATTTATGTAAAATTTTTCATTTACCAGAGCAAGAAGCTACGTCTTCTAAAGGTTCCTGCAGTTTTTCGCGGTAATTTGCAACATTCATTCCGAACTTTTGAAGTGTTCCCATCCACGAAACGGTATGTCCTCCACTCTTTCGTCTACTGCCCGAACTACCCTGCCTTCCTTTGTCGCTCTTCCAATAACTATCAATTCGCCTCCGACCTTGCTCACCGATCTCTTCGCCTTCATCAGGAATTTTGGATTAATGGTCACGACAAGCTCGTACTCTTCTCCACCATACAACGCAAGTTCTGCCGGATCAAGCCCATGCATCTTAGCATACTCTGCGGCCTCCGAAGCTATGGGTAGACTAGTCAATGTAAACCCGACTCTGCTCATCAGACGTAGTTGATGAAGGCTAACTGCCAAGCCATCGCTGGAATCAATTGAGGCCGTTAGAGCGCCCGACTTCGCCAGAGCCAAACCTACCCTAAGTTGCGCTTTGGGCATATAAACGGCCTCAAGCAACCTTTTGGCAAGGCTTGACGGTGCCTCCAGTCTATTCAGCAGGATTCTTAAGCCCGCGGAGGTCCTACCGAATGTTCCGGTAACGGCAAGAATGTCACCAGGTCTTGCTCCAAACCTAGTGACCAACTCTCTTCTGAGGCAGATCCCCGTTGCAGTACAACATACGATGAGTTCGGATGTCTCGCAGGTGTCTCCTCCAATCACGTAGGCGCCGTACTCTCTTGCGCCCGCGTTTAAGCCCAGGCCTATGCTCTCTATATCCTTCTTTAGAAAATTTCGCGGCACTCCAACGGAGGCCAAGATCGCGATAGGCTTCACGCCCTTAGACGCTAGGTCGCTTATGTTCATCACGACCGCCTTTCTCGCAGCTTGCCAAGCGGTCATGCCTCGCGGTACATCAGTCTTGCCTACTAGCATGTCCGTCTTTACGACGGCTAAGCGGCCGTTACCTATGTCTATAGCCGAGGCATCGTCTCCGAAGGGTAAAGGCATCCTCGGCATCTTGTCCAAGCTGGCGATAATCGTTTCGATGATCTTCCGTTCCCCTAAATCGCCTGCCGTAGCCATGTTTGGGCTCCTCCAAGCAAGAATAAATATCAGACTGTTTTCTTAAAAAGATGGATCGCCTAAAGCATCTCTAGCGATGCCCCGGTGGCTCAGCGGCTAGAGCGGCAGTCAAAAAGGCCGAACCTCGTAAGAGTTTCCG
>CAYZTF010000083.1:0-2505 GCA_964481305.1 uncultured Candidatus Bathyarchaeia archaeon
CTTGCCAAGCCTCTTGCTCCACATCACGCGTCCAGCTCTTAAGTTCCTGACCTCAACGATCCGATGAAGAGGAATTATGACCTCTTCTTTTCCCTCTTCATATGTAAAATACGAAGACTTAACCCCTGTTATTAGGTTGCAGTTAAGACGTTTCCGATCCATGTACACACCTCGATGAATAAATGTTATTTCACAGTCCTCTGGGTTCTCACGCTTATCCCAAAGGATCCTGTTCAGAACCTCGCGAAGCGTCAAGAGAGGGCTTCCTCAACGATAGAGATTTATTGTGCAACAATGGTTTAATAGTCAAAGCTATAAATTGAGATGCTGGAGATAGGATTCTTTGAGCCAAGAAGGGATGTATGTTCAAGGTGCCTCGACCATCGGCATCGTCTGTAAGGATGGGGTGGTTTTAGCCTCTGAGAAGAGGGTTTCCTATGGATATATGATAATGAGTAAGTCTGGCAAGAAGGTCTTTCCGATAACTGAGAACATAGGCGCCGCATGCGCTGGGCTAGTGGCCGATATGCAGATCATGGTCCGAGAGATTGCGGCCTACGCGAAGCTCTACGAGCTGGATAAGGGGAGACCAATATCGGTTAAATCAGCCGCGAAGATGTTGGCAAGCGTACTCTTCCAAAGGAGATTCTCCCCGTACATAACACAAACGATAATTGGCGGAATAGAAGAGGATGGGCCGATCATATACATCCTCGACCCCTTAGGTTCACTGATACCCGACAAGTACGCGGCAGTTGGTTCTGGTGCTGAGATAGCCTTAGGCGTCCTAGAAGCAGAATACAAGGATGGATTGAGTGTGGAGGAAGCCAAGGAACTTGTCATAAGGACAATTAAGTCAGCCGTTGCGAGGGACGCGACGAGCGGGGACGGAGCAGACATCCTCACCATAACCAAGGATGGAATAAAAGAAGAGACCCTTCTGTTTAAGTAAAAAGCCTTAGCGCGTAACAACCGTGTCCTAGTCACAAAAGAATTGTTTCCATATATCTCCATAAGGGGAAAATGAACGTAGCATATCGGTCGTCTTGTTGCCAATTGGGCCGGATTGAAGACGTGCGCCATACACGGCGACTTTGTATCTATAAGTCAGAAAGGATTGTTGCCTTTGCAAAAATCTCAGTCTCTGCCACATGAGCTCCTGAACGGCTTAAGAAGACAGAAATATCAACTTGTTGGAGGCCATTCGGCCGTTAAGAAGTGCCGTTGGCTTCATCAGAGCTTGGTCGAAGGCAGATCTTGCTACAAACACAAGTTCTTCGGGATAAGAAGCTGGCAATGCGTCCAGATGACGCCGGCCATGGCACATTGCACCATGCGTTGCAAATTCTGTTGGAGAGTGCAACCCGACGATGTCGGTACGTATTTCGATGAAACCGTTATGCCAGACTGGGATGACCCAACCTCAATAGTGGAAGGCTGTATTCAGGCTCAACGTCGCATACTGAGTGGCTACAAAGCAAACCCTAGAGCTGACAGGGAAAGATATGATGAGGCTCTTAAACCAAAGCACGTGGCCATAAGCTTGACAGGAGAGCCCACACTCTATCCAGATCTTGGTAACCTCATTCGAGAATTTCATCGAAGAAGATTCACCACATTCGTCGTGACGAACGGCACACTGCCTCAGATGCTAAGCGATCTAGAAGAAGAGCCAACCCAGCTTTATGTCTCCGTATGTGCCCCCGATGAGAAGACTTTCCTAGAAACATGCCGCCCTCAGGTTCCAGACGCATGGCAGCGATTAAATCATACGCTTGAGTTACTCCCAAGTTTTAGCTGTCCAACTGTTGTAAGACATACCCTCGTCCGGAACCTCAACATGAAAAACCCAGAAAGATACGCAAAGATCATCGCGAGAGGCAATCCAACCTACATCGAGCCAAAGGGATATGTTTGCGTCGGCTATTCGAGGAATAGACTCACGTTTGACAGCATGCCAACGCACAACGAAATCAGACAGTTCGCCAAAGATCTGGCTGCTTTCACTGGATACAAGATATTGAACGAAGCAACTGACAGCCGAGTAGTATTGCTGAGCCGTTTAGAAAAGCCCATCATGTTTTATTAATGCCGATCTTCTTTATTTTAAACGGGTTCGCTTTTGTCGCTTAAGAAAATATTTCGAAGCCTACAGAAAGAGCTGAACGTCAAAGATGAGGTCCGAGAGAAACTTCTGTCATATTCGAGAACTGTTACAAGGACATCTAAACAGGCAATTTTGATGATTCACAGAAGCAGATTCTCGGATGCTGAAGAAAAGCTAAGACAGGCAAGGGAAAAGCTTGAAGAAATCAAGAAGATTTCTTCACCGCATCCTGAGCTTGCGCACAGCGGATCGCTCAATGCAGCTTACGAAGAGTATGCAGAGGCACTTGCCTTCTTCAAGTTCGTTAAGGAAGGAAGGTTTCTTAACCCGAAGGAGTTTGGAATACCGACGATATGCTATCTATCAGGACTGGCAGACATGATCGGCGAGTTGAGGAG
>CAYZTF010000084.1:0-2479 GCA_964481305.1 uncultured Candidatus Bathyarchaeia archaeon
TGTCTTGGGTTTCTTGAGTTCTCTGAGACGTTCGGCCTCTGGCCGTTGCTTGTAGAAGGGGTCGAGGAGGTAACATCCGGACACCAGCCCATAGCGTGGTGCGTTTGTGCAGTCACTGCATGTCCGGCATAGCCGTCTGCGATCCAACTTCTTGCCGCTTAGCACATCGCTAGGTAGTTCTGGGTAGGAAAGCATCATCCGGCCTAGGCCGATGAAGTCGGCTTTGCCTGTGCGGACAATGGCTTGTGCTACGTTTGGTAGGTACTCCTGTAGATAGGTGTAGGCTGAGCCGACGAAGCATATGTCGTGGAATCTGGCCTTGAGGGTTGCTGTGACTGCGATTTGACGCGCCACGTCGACCATTGGGTCCTCAGGAGGCTTGTAGCCGTCGACTGGAGGGATCAGCGCTGGACGCTGGATATGCGGGTTGTAGTATGGACTACCCCCGGAGATGCAGACCAGATGGATGTCTAGAGTTCGTAGTAGCTCTAGAAAACGTATGGGCTCTGTGAGGTCGTATCCTGTGCCGCTGCCGTCACCACCGAACGCGAAGGGGTAAGGAAGGCTCGTTGGCTCAGGTTCTCCCAGGCCGTTCGAGGCACGCTTTCGGAATGGAAGAAAGTCAAATGCGCTGAGGCGTACGCCGATGATCAGTCCTGGTGCTTCAGCTCGGATGCCGGTCACGACTTGACGTAGAAATCTGGTTCTGTTCTCGAATGAACCGCCATAGCGTCCTGGTCGTTTGACTGCGCTGAGAAGTTCGTGGATTAGGTAGCCGTGACAGTGTTTGATGTCTACGAAGTCGAAGCCGATCTGTTGTGCCCATTTGGCGGCCCGTACAAAGTCATGGACTAGTTCCTCGATCTCGCTGTCCGACATCACAGAATAGTCAGGTAAGAGTCCAACTCTATGGTCAAGTACTGGGTGGTGATAGATGATGCGTGGCTCCAGACGATCATAGCGGTTGGGATGGGAGAAGCGGCCGGCGTGAGCGAATTGGAGGCCGACTAACAGATCATCTGTCTCCCCGTACTTGGCTCGATGTGCATCAATCATTTTCTTTCTCAACGACTCCAGCGGTAACAGGTTATCCTCACTGATGGTCAACATATTAGGGTTGACTCGGCCTTCGGGTCGCACGCCTACAGTCTCTCCTCCCCAGATCAGCTTGGCCCCGCTTCTGCCGAAGTTCTCCCATCTGCGGACGACCAAGTCGGTTGGTTGACCGTTGAGCGTGCCGTCCCAGCCTTCCATTGGTAGAGCGCAGAAGCGGTTGCCGATGACGCGGTCGCGCAGTTGGTAGGGCTGCGCCAGCGGCGCGTTTGGGCCGGACTGAACCTCGCGGTCGCACGGTAGGTCTAAACCCAATTCTGTAATGTACTCGGCGAACTCGTCGAAAGACTTCAGCTTGGCTATGCGACGATACTTCATGCCTGTCCTCTCCATGCCGCGCGCGCAAAATGTTATTTAATTGAGTTAGAGGTATAAAAGTAGAGATTGAGGAGAGGGCGTTTTTGGCTAAGACTATTGATATAGTCTCGCTTGGCGAGGCTATGGTTGAGTTTTACTCCAGCGATGGCGTTTCTTTGGGGCGTGCTAAGAATTTTGAGAAGAGTGTGGGTGGAGACACCGTGAACCTTCTCTACGCGGCCTCGAGGTTTGGAAAAAAGTGCGGATATGTCACTCGTGTTGGGAGCGATGAGTTTGGTAAATATCTGATAGACGCTTGGAAGCATGAAGGGATTGACGTTTCCAACGTGGTCGTCGAGGATGGAGGTTTCACCGGGATCTACTTCATCTCCCTGTTGGAGAGGGGTGAACGGGACTTTACTTATTATCGTCGTGATTCTTCTGCAAGCCATCTCTCGCCCAAGGATGTTAATCCAGAATACTTGTCGCAGTGTAGGATCTTCCACTCGAGTGGGATATCGCAGGCGATAAGTGCTTCTTGTAGAGAGGCGGTCTTTAAGGCGGCTGAGGCTGCTAAGAAGTCGGGTGCCATGTTCTCCTACGATCCAAACGTGAGGTTGAAGCTTTGGCCTGTCAAGACGGCTCGCGAAGTGATTAATTATACACTGGAGATGGCTGATATAGTTGTGCCGAGCTTTGAGGATATGAAGTTGATAACAGGTCTCTCTTCACCAGACGATGTTGCGAGGGCTATATTAAAGAAGGGTGCGAAGGTTGTGGCTCTCAAACTCGGATCGGAGGGTAGTCTGGTGGTGACGGAGAAGGAAAGGATAAGGACGCCCGGTTTTAAGGTAGATGCCATCGATACGACTGGGGCTGGAGACGTGTTCAATGGCGTGTTTCTGGTTGGGGTTTTGGAGGAGTGGGGTCTAGAGAAGACTGCCAAGTTCTCGAATGCAGCGGCAGCTTTAAAAACGCTTGGGAGGGGAGCAGTTTCTCTCGTTCCTGCAAGCGAGGAGGTTTCCCAGTTTCTAGAAACTAAAAATGAGTGATAGCTTTATTTTTCTCC
>CAYZTF010000085.1:0-2468 GCA_964481305.1 uncultured Candidatus Bathyarchaeia archaeon
TTTGATATGTTGAGGCCGATCGTCTCCAAGGCTTTCCTCAGCTCTTCGGCCGCTTCTTCGCTTACCCTGTAAGCGCCGGCCTTCTTTAGAATCCTGTGCATCGGAGCCAGTTGAAGGTCTTCGTTGCCCATTAAGATCTCTCTGACACAGTTTTCTCTCAACAACAGTATATAATTCTATCGTGCACCTCACCAGACGATACAAAAATACTTATCTGGATCATAATCATTCTAAGCAAGCTCAAAAACCGATTAAAAGAAGGCGTGTGGCAGGAGACCAGAATACCGTGAGGCAAACGAGAATTGACTGAAGAAAGCGAGGTTACATCGCTTGCACTTGAGCCTGGCAGAGTTGCAAAAGTCCTCGTTAAGATGTATGGCGACAAGTTCACAACAGACTTCGAAACGAATAAGAAACTGATAAAAGAGCTCACGCCGATAACGTCGAAGCAGATGCGGAACAGGATTGCAGGCCACATCGCTCGCCTTAAGAGTACGGAGAAGAAAGAGTAAGCGGGGCAAGCGTCGTCTTTTTCAAAGGATGCTTAAGTGGACGGATTTACCGTAACAAATAAGCAAAATTATATACCATAATAGTCACCGGGTGAAGATCCGCAGTTTTTGGCTAAGTAAAATAAGTTTACTAGCAACCAGAAGATGAAGTTCAGAATACAAAGTATACGCACTCTTGCGGAGAACCAAAGACTATGATTGAAGTAAAAGTAAAGTTAGTAGGACCGTTTAAAGGTCCTTCAGGCAGGAGTGAGGTTATGGTTACATTGAATGACGGCACTTCAATAAGATCGCTTTTTCAGAACCCGGAAGAGACGATGGGTATCGAATTCAAACGTGATCTAACTAATCTAGAACTGGATGGCCTGAGACAGAAAGCACTGATATTAGTAAACGAGGTGGAGATAGGTTTGTTGCAGGAACTTGATACGAAGTTGAAGAACCGCGACGTCGTAACGGTTATACCTGTGACCCACGGGGGCTGACACTATGTCAAAAGCAAAGCATAAACTTGAGGATGAGGAGCCTTGAAGAATCGTCTAGAATTTGAGGTTGTAAGTTGGGACTACGCATATCAGCTCCTGATAGAACTCGCTGAAAAGGTCAGGAGAAGCAACTATAAGCCTGATCTCATCGTTGGCATATCGAGAGGTGGTTGGCCTCCAGCCAGGGTCATATCAGACCTCTTGGAGAACCCTAACATAGCCAACATAAAAGCCGAATTCTATTTAGACTTAGGTAGAACATCTGAGGAGCCGGTCATAACTCAGACGATCTCTGCCCCGATCAACGGAAAAAAGGTTCTTCTAGTGGACGATGTGGCGGATACGGGAAAGACGCTGAAACTCGTTCACGACAAGTTGATCGAAGACGGGGCCGAGGACGTGAAGGTCGCCACCCTGTATTACAAGCCTTGGAGCGTTTTTAGACCGGACTTCTACATGGTGGAGACAAACGCTTGGATCGTGTTCCCTTGGGAGCGCTATGAAACGATAAAGAAGCTGGGGAGGAAAATGCTTGACGAAGGGAAGACGCTCGACGAGGCGCAGGTCGAACTCATTCGAATAGGTCTGGAGCCCCTGGTCGTGAAGAGGTTTGTGAAAGAGATCTTCGGAGGAGGGGGATGATCGAAAAGATAGAAGCGTATGATAGGCTGGTCTCGATAACCGGTCGAAGAAACGTCAGCATACGCGATGTGGAGGAGTTTCTTAGGCTGCTGAAGGATGAGGCGAAGCCATGTACGGTTCAACTGTTCGACGCGGACTGCGTTGCAGGAGCGAAACACCTTTTCCTTGCTGCAGTAAACGCTGTTCGCGCTGTAGAGCAGAAGCGAAACGTTTCGGACAGTCTTTCGATGGAGACGATGCTTTACGCCTCTTGTCAGAGACAGATTAGGAAGGCTTTGGATATGTTGGGCGTTAAGCCCAATACTTCGAAAGTTGCAGTTCTGCTGATTGACAAAAATGAGAATACGATCTCAGATGCTGAAAGTAGAGTGGCTCAGCGAATTGATGGAGTCAGAGACGACGAAGCATTAGAGATTAGAGAGAAGAAGAAAGTGCAGAGGCTTAAGAGGCTTTTTGACATATCAGACTTGGAAGTTGAAACATTGAGTGACGGAGAAATAGGGGTAGAGGATGCCGTAACGCAGCTGATCGTTGAACGAACGGCGCTTTTAGTATTGGAGGGCTAGATGAATCTCTTTTCCCTCACAACCGATAGAACGCCATCGTCACCGATTAATGACAATCCTGTTACGCCGCCTAGAATCTCGATCAGAAGGGTCTTGTCCGGGTTCTCCAGATCGACTTTTCGTTCGATTTTTGCCGCAACCGCCTCAATTATGTCTCGTTTTTTTAGATCTGTGAGACGTTTTTCGATTTTTATCATGAATTTTTCGTTCTCACCGATGTTTGAAGCGAGATTAAGAGAGGCTTCTAAGATGTCTTCGAGGCT
>CAYZTF010000086.1:0-2358 GCA_964481305.1 uncultured Candidatus Bathyarchaeia archaeon
ATAACTCTGCCTAGGTCGATCGAGTTGCCGAAGATGACCGTGCCGCAATCGACTCTTTTGATGGTATCCTCCAAATCTTTCACTTGCTTTCTCCCATATCCCACCGAGGGCAACACTTTTTCCAAGCGCGGATATTTTTCATAAACGTCTCTTAACGACCCCACAGCGAACGGCCGCGGATCTACGATCTCACTTGCACCGAACGTTTTCGCGGCGATCGTTCCGGCGCCGAAGGTCATCTGACCGTGAGTTACCGTCGGCCCATCCTCAATTACCAGCACTCGCTTACCTCTGATCAACTCAGGTTCGTCCACGACTATCTTCGAGTCAGCTCGCACAACGACTGCGTTCGGATTAAGGGCCGCCAGATTCTTAGTTACGGCCTCAACAGCTTCTGAATCGGCGCTTCCAACCTTGTTTATTACGATGATATCCGCCATTTTGACGTTCACTTCACCGTGATAATAATTCATCTCGCTTCCTGGTCTCAGCGGATCGGCGACGACTATGTGAAGATCTGGCTTGATAAAGGGCAGATCGTTGTTTCCACCATCCCAAAGAATTATGTCTGCCTCCTTCTCTGCCTTTCTAAGGATCCTCTCATAATCAACTCCCGCATAAACGACAAAGCCGTTGTCCAGATGTGGCGTATACTCTTCTCTCTCTTCTATTGTGCAATCGTACCTATCCAGATCCTCGTATGTCTCGAACCTTTGAACAACCTGTCTTAGCAGATCTCCATAGGGCATCGGATGTCTAATGATAACGACCTCGTACCCTTTCTCTCTCAGAATGATGCTAACCTTCCTCGTCACAGTGCTTTTGCCTGCACCAGTTCTCACCGCGCATACGCTGACAACAGGTTTCTTGGCCTTCAGCATCGTCGTTTCCGGGCTCAACAAGAGGAAACCAGCGCCGTTGGCTAGAACAAGTGAGGCCTTGTGCATAATCTCTTCGTTCGACAAGTCGCTGTAGGAGAACACCGCCTGCTCCACATTGAGACTTCTAATAAGTTCAGGAAGCTGCTCCTCGGGATATATGTCGATGCCATTCGGATAATTAGGACCTGAAAGCTCCTTGGGAAACTTCCGGTTGGCGATGCCCGGTATCTGCGCCGCCGTAAATGCTACGATTCTGTATATGGGATTGTTTTTGAAGTAGACGTTGAAGTTGTGGAAGTCTCGACCAGCAGCTCCTAGAATTATCGCGTTGATCTTCCTCATCAGCGATCACCGTCGCCTTCTCCATTAATCTGTTCCACCCTTCGTTTTGAAGCCACGCCTGAAGAAAGCTGGATAAAAGTTTGAGCGTATAAAGGTTAAGAACCTTTTGTCCTAGGCGCTTCAATTGCCCTTTACGGCCATGAAGTCCGAGGGGTACTCTCCCAAGATCAGACGGTAATACGTTCTTCCATCGTTTTCAATGACCTTCTCTACCGCTCCTCGAGCGACCGCTTTCTCACCCCTCACGGCTTGTTCGCAGAATCTGCCCCTAAACGACGCAATTTCACCAATTTGTGGGAACGAACTTTTCCCTAGGAAGCGAGCGTCGGAGACCACGTAGGTACAAGGAGTGAAGATGGCTTTTGAGTCGTCTTCAACCGTTGCCTCTATCTTCGCTCGACCCAACGGCACGTATCTTCTATCACCGTATCTCTCTTCGACTTCCTCCCAGTCAAAAACGAAACGGATGAAATAGTCTTTCCCCAGAAACTTTCCTTGATAGACCTTTCTTCTCTCAACTTTAACGAAGTCTTCGAATGACATCTCTGTATCCTTCACACGAAAACCGTAAAGCCTCTTTAGATCCTCTAAGTCGTAAGGTGAAACATCTTCATTGTTCTCCAATAATTTTCTTAGGGCTCTGTGAACACTTAGGCAACTGGCCTTTCCGTATATTACTAGATCGATGTCGGATGTTTCCGTGGAAAGATCAACGAGTATCGATCCGGACACGCCCATCTTTTGAATAGGAACACCCGAGGAATCGTGCAACCCTCGGGCAAACTTAATGGCATGACTCTCGGGCGGGCCTACATCCTTCTTCTCCAAGAGTGCAAGAAGCTTAACAGTCGGGATGTAGTGTTTTGAGATGTCTCGGATCGGAACCCCCTCAAGCCACCTGCCAAAGGCCTCATCGTAGTAAAGGTACTGAGGGTAACCTTTTCTGAGAAACTCATCTCTCTCCTTAAGAGAGTAAACCTTCTTGTAGAATGTGCCTCCTCTTCGCCTATCTCCTGACTTAGCAGGAAAATAGCGGATGTATGCGACTAGCCGGTCTGGAGGATGAATCAGACCTTTAACATCAAATATCAGGCCTTCACGAGTTTCAACAAAGTCTCCTTCCCTGGCCCTGAAC
>CAYZTF010000087.1:0-2228 GCA_964481305.1 uncultured Candidatus Bathyarchaeia archaeon
GATTCTTTGGCCGAAAGAGACACAGGCTGGATTCAGATCTACGTGGAAGATGGGCAGGAGGCGTTTGACACCACCCTACAGGCCTTCAAGATCGCTGAGGATCACAGGGTCTTAACCCCTGTCATGGTCTGTCTGGACGGCTTCATCCTCAGCCACGTCATCGAGCCCATAGCTATTCTTGACGAAGAAGAGGTTGGAAGGTTCCTAAGCAAGAAATACACGCCAAAGAATTTCCTGCATCCTGAAAACCCGGTATCCATAGGACTGTTGGCAGGGCCCGATTACTACTTCGAGTTGAGGAGACAGCAAGTCGAAGCCTTGGACAGCGCAAAGAAAGTCATCTTGGAAGTAGACGAGGAGTACAGAGGGCTGTTTGGCAGAGGATACGGCCTCTTCGACTCGTACAAGATCGATGACGCTGACATGGTCTTCCTGACTGTTGGATCGATGACCGGGACAGCCAGAGTCGCGGTGGACAAGTTAAGAGAACAGGGAAAGAAAGTTGGCGTCCTCAAACTCAGGGTCTTCAGACCCCACCCATACAAAGAGATCTATGAGGCCGTCAGACACGCAAAGGTCTTAGCGGTCGTCGATCGGGACCTCGAACCGGGCGCGTATGGCGGCGTATTCTTCGGCGAGGTCAGATCCGCGTTCCTCGACTATGACGAGAAACCCAAAGTCATCAACTTCATCGCCGGCCTAGGCGGTCGAGACATCACGGTCACAGACTTCCTATCGATGGCCGACAAGGCGCTGAAAGTAGCTGAAACAGGTGTCGTCAAGAAAGACGTTGAGTATGTGGGATTGAGGGAGTGATAGTGTTGTCTGAGAGAGCCTTTGAATCGATCAAGAAGCTTCCAGCGGAAGAATTCTTCGCACCGGGACACAGGGCGTGCGCCGGCTGCGGCCCAGCCATAGCAGCCAGACTCATCTCCAAAGCCGCTGGGAAAAAAACCGTCTTCGTCTCCGCCACGGGCTGTCTCGAGGTCGTTTCATCCCCCTACCCTGAGACCGCGTGGCGCGTCCCATGGATACACGTCGCCTTCGAGAACGCCGCGGCCGTGGCCAGCGGCATCGAAGCCGCTTACAAGTCGCTGATGCGGAAGGGAAAGATGAAACAGGAGGACATAAACGTGCTCGCAATTGCTGGTGACGGTGGAACCGCGGACATAGGCCTCCAAGCGCTCTCAGGAGCCTTGGAGAGAGGCCATGACTTCCTCTACGTCTGCTACGACAATGAAGCCTACATGAATACGGGTATCCAGCGAAGCGGGGCAACGCCTTACGGCGCATCCACCACGACCAGTCCTGCGGGCAAGGTAAGCATCGGGAACGTCACATGGAAGAAGGATATCCCAGGTATCGTTGCGGCACACAATATCCCTTATGTTGCCACTGCATCCATCGCTTATCCGGTTGACTTGATGAACAAGGTCAGGAAAGGCCTCGACGTGAAGGGTCCCGCCTACATACATTGCCATGCCCCCTGTCCACCGGGCTGGAGGATGGGTTCAGAACAGACCGTACAAGCGGCGAGACTCGCGGTGCTCACGGGAATCTGGCCTCTATACGAGGTCGTGAATGGTCAGTTCACCTTGACCTTCAAGGTCGGAAAGAGGAAGCCCGTATCAGAGTACCTCAAGCTTCAAGGCAGGTTCAGGCATCTAACCGAAAAGGAGATCGAATACATACAAAAGCGGACAGACGAGATAGCGCTGAAGCTTGGTTTGGGTCCTGTCGGCTAGAAGCCCCTTTCTATTCAAGAAACCTCTTCGAAGCTGTTGTCTTAGGTCTTTCTGAGACAGAATCCTTTCCTTTTTTTCATTGATGTCTTCTTTGTGTATCCGAAACACTAATCTTGGCAATCCGAGAGACAATAACTATTAGGTTGAAAGATAGTGGTCACGCTTGTCAAGTTAGATGCGCTAAGGCCACATGAGGGCATCGAGCAAGGACGCCTGAACGCGCTGATAGAAGAGATAAGGTCTGAAGGCGTTTTGAAGTTATCTGTAGCCGTTGACGTACACACCAACATTATCATAGACGGCCACCACAGAGTTTGTGCTTTGAAAGAATTGAATTGCACGAAAATCCCAGTGACTTTTGTTGATTATCAACTTGCAGAAATTAGAGTCGCCACATGGAGAAACGAAGGCATATTATCAAAAAATGATGTAATAACTGCTGGTCTTGGAACAACAAAGCTACCACCCAGAACCTCCAAGCAT
>CAYZTF010000088.1:0-2187 GCA_964481305.1 uncultured Candidatus Bathyarchaeia archaeon
CCTGTGGCGGAGAGCGGTATGCCGATTATCACGTCCGCGTCCATGAGTTTTGCCGCCTTCGCCGCTGCTCCTATCGTGTACATCAGTCTGTTGTCTATGTTCAGTTCGCTTGCCTGTTTAGCTGCTGAGCCGAGCGCTATCCCCAGATCCATCGCCTCGAGAATGCATATGGGGCCTGTGAAGTCTTCTCCCGTCTTCTTTTCAGCCTTTATGAAGTCAGCGCAGCTGGCGTTGCCGCAGGCACCGCAGTTCATCGGGTTCTCGGGCTTCTTCGGAACCGTGCCTTTCACGCCTATTAGGAGTATCGTTGACGTCTTTCTGACGTTCTCGGCGTCTCGAAGAAAGGTTGCTGCGAAGTTCTTTTTTTGCGTAGCCTTCTGCTCCATCGCCTTGGCGATAATTTCTTTCTCCTTGCCTGTAACTATCATTGTAAGCGTGCGGTCCACTCCGCGAGCCTTAGGCGCGGTTCTGGCACTTGCGGCCATCAGCTTCGCCGCCATAAGGACGGCGTCTTTCTCAGCTTCGCTACTCTTTATTATCGTCATATTTGTAACCAACGTTTGTTTAGCGTCTCTTCTAGATTAATACATTTTTGATCTTTTGTGGAAAGCGAGTTAGTCTTGTCCTACGAACCTAGACGTTTGGATCTCGTCGTAGCCTTTCATTGCAGTCGATGAGAGTTTGTGAAATATGATCTGCACGATCTTGGTTCCCGGGTAAAGCTTCACGGGGGAAGTGTTTTGGCAGAAGACCTCCAAGACCATAGGTACGGGTTTGAATAAGCCGGATCCGGGGTTTACAAGGCCGGCCGCGAGTACGACTATGCCGAGCCTCGCTATGCTGCTTTTCCCTTGCAATGTGGCTGCTATGTCCTTTGGTATGGCGATCTTTTCCACGGTTTTGGCTAGGATGAATTGGCCTGGCTTCAGTTCGAAGGGTTCGCCCTTGGTATCCACTACGCGTGTTTCTTCCCTGAGACGAGAGCTTTTGGAATCTATGGTCTTTCCTCTCTTGAAGAGGGTGAATTGGCTCGAAAGCGTCAGGTCTACAGAGCAGGGGTTGAGGTTCTCGCTTTTGAAAGGAATGATCTTTATTAGCCCATCCTCAACAGCCTTCAAGATGTCTACATCGGAGAGAATCGTTTTTGCTCACCTATGCGCCTCTTATGCAAGAGAATGTCTCCTTGGGATATAAGAGCGAGTGGGGAAAGTACTTCACTCGTGCCCATTGGAGTTCTCTTAGCCTCTTATTGATTATTTCGTCATGATGATACCACGGCTCACCGCGCGATATGCTCTTGAGGCCTCTGATCAGCCTCGCGCTGTTTGTCAAATGGCAGAAGATAGTTCCAGTCTCCCACTTGTTACCGTTGAAGAGCCGGCTCTGCCTAGAGGAGAAGTCGCCGGGCTGGTCGCTTCCAGGCACAAAATCGGGCAGAAAGTCTTGCAAGACCTCATACGGCACTGTGCTTGAAAGCTTCCGCGGCTCCCTGAACCTCTCCCAATACGAGAAATCCAAGCCGTAAAGAGTCATATCGTACTTGTTATGAGCCAGTTCCATCACGTCTTCCATGGCGAAGGCGATGAGGCAAAAGTCGTTTTCTTCAGCAGTTTCCTTCAAAAGCTGTAGCGCGTCTCTGGCGATGAAGCCGTAGAGTATGACCTTCTCTATCTTGGAGCCGACCTTTTCTGCCTCTTCCAAAGCTTCTCTAACAGCCTTCTCGCTGGACGCACCGGTCGCTTCTGTGTCCGGCTTTATGAGGGTGATGCTTGTGTTCGAGGGAAACTCTCTGAAGTCTTCATGTACAACTTCCAGTCTCCTTGAGTGATCACCATGGTCCCTGTATGAGGGTATGGTGTAACGAGGCCTGATCCAGACTTGTCTGAGGCGGTTCTTTGGATTGAGGGTCTCGAAAGCTCTGTGGAGTTCATAACCGGGAGCTGCTCTCAAGATGTGTTCCATAACAATAGATTCTTCTTTCGAGATGTTGAGTAGGCCGTTCATGGCTTTCGCGGCTTCCAAAGCAGCCTCGAAGCAGGCGGACTCAAGGGCTTTTCCGACGATATGTGGTTTGCATGCCACATCTCTTCCGCTGGGAGTATCGATTATGTACAGGTCGTCTATTAGTTCGGGTCGCTTCACTTTGTAGAGTCGGGTAGTATCTTTTAACCCTGAAACTTTCATGGG
>CAYZTF010000089.1:0-2178 GCA_964481305.1 uncultured Candidatus Bathyarchaeia archaeon
GCTTTGACATTTCTGCCAAGTCTTCGGGGCGTGGGTTTCAACTTCGATTGGGTTGACCCTGTCCGATCGGTCTTCTGCAGTTAGAGTCAGAGAGAAGCCAAGTCAAACTAACCCACCTTCCTAAAACGGCCACCTGAGCGAGGTGGTCTTCACGTATTCTCCTGTAATCGGTATCTCCAACCCGCATCTTGGGCACCTTTTGTTAGATTTCATCTTGTATTCCGTCACCGTAAACCCGAAGCGGCCTATTAGCAGTTCACCGCAGGCTGGGCAGTAGGTGTTCTCCAGTCTATGGCCTGGGACGTTGCCTGCGTAGACGTATTGAACGCCTTCTTTGACGGCTATGCCGTGGGCTTTCTCAAGAGTTTCAAAAGACGTACCAGGTCTGTCTGTCATCTTATACGTTGGATAGAATCGAGTGAAATGCAGAGGTGACTCGGGTCCAGCCTCCTTCAAGTGCCTCCCTGCTATCTCTCTCAAACAGTCTTCATCATTGTTTACGCCGGGGATGATGAGTGTAACAACCTCAACGTGCATCCCCAGCCTCTTTGCTTCACCCACGTTCCTCCAGACGACGTTCACGTCTGCGCCGCAGTACTTTTGAACCGCCTCCTCGTCTCCCTTCAAGTCGAATTTTATGGCATCCATTCCAGCGTCTTTGAGCATGCGCAACGCCTCGATTGTCATGTAGCCGTTGGAGACAAAGGTGCTGTAAAGCCCCTTCTCATGCGCCAGCGGGAAAACGTCGAGGCTGTACTCAAAAAGCATCGTTGGCTCGTTGAACGAGATGGAGGAACCTTGACATTTCTCGTAAGTTATCATACTCACGAACCTCTCAGGGCTCATGTAGTTTGCCTTAAGGGGTTGTGGGCTGGCTTTGCTGATGTCGTAGTTTTGGCACCATGGACACGTGAAGTTGCAGCTCCATGTGCCTATCGTCAGAGCATAGCTTCCAGGCCAAAAGTGGAAGAACGGCTTCTTTTCTATGGGGTTGGCCGAGATCGAAGATAGGTCGCCATACACAAGCGTATACAGCTTGCCCCCGATGTTCATTCGGGTCTTGCAGAAACCGACTTGCCTTGGCTGAATGATGCACCTTCTCTCGCAAACTCCGCATTGGAGTGCGTCTCTGCCAACCGCCTTGTAGAGGCGAGATTCCCGTACGTTTGGGCAGACTAACAGTCTCTCGTCTACGAAATTTTTAGAGGCCATGTATCTGCCTCATGCGTATAATGCCAGGGTTTTCCTAGCTCTTCTGTGAATGGAAGAGTATCATAGATCCATAAATATTGTATACGAAATCTCTGAAACCCGTTCGTAGGAGGTGACTTTCCAGCTCCTCCACACTAAAAATATGGCTTCCATGATCTTTCTCCACATGTTCGTAGATTCTCCTATACTTGAGGAAACGTCGCTTCACGAACGTCATCACCGCCAACCGAGCGCCCCTTCTCATCACTCTAGCCATCTCATTGAGCGCCTCTTCTGTACGTGGAAACAGATGTAGAGCTCCACAGCAGACGACCCCGTCGAACAAATCGTTTGAGAATGGAAGTCTCTCCGCCCTTGCCCGGGCAAAACGGACGTTATCTATCTCGTCCCTTTCCGCATATGTGGCCGCTTTCTCTAGCATGCCCCTAGATATATCGATGCCGTAGACAAACCGCATCTTCTTCGCCATAGAGCGTGTGAACAGTCCTGTTCCACAGGCTACGTCCAAGCCTAAGCCGTTCTCCGCGTCTACCATTTCTGTAATCATCTTCACCTCCTCCTTAACCGATGGTATGAACAATCCACCATAGAGATGGTAAACGATCGGATACCACAACCAAGTCTCATAGATCTTCGCCAATTTGTCTACGTGAGAAACCGACCTCAGGACAGGATGCGTACTCTTCGAAAGATCCTCAACAACAAAGTCTGGGATATCGTTCTTAATGGGATATCCGGCTCCGCACCGCTGGCAGAATAGCCCGTCCTTCTTCGAGGTCAAAGGTAACCTGCAATCCGGACAGACATAATCATGCTCCACGTGGGTCAGCTCTCACTAATCTATATGTTCGACAGCGCTTCCTTCAACTTAGAGGTGAAGCCTTCTTCGTCCTCTGCTATTCTCTTCTTCACTTCTCTCCAAGCATCTGGACAATTCTTATACTCTATGCCCACAATTCTGTGAAT
>CAYZTF010000090.1:0-2125 GCA_964481305.1 uncultured Candidatus Bathyarchaeia archaeon
AGGATACTCTACATAGGCCGCGTGCTCTACACTGTTTCAGACAAGACGATTCAGATGCACGATTTAGATACTCTAGAACTCGTAAACGAACTCAAACTTTCATAACCCCTCTTTTTTTATTTCTCATCGATCTAAGCCAGAAGACAGGTTCAATTGCGCCGAACCGTCGCACTCATGTTGCCATAGCGGCGACTTTCACTTGTTTAACTCCTTTTTTCGCCATGAGGGCTTGTGTAAGACGCTTGATTTCTTTGACGCTTCCTTCGATAGCGATTATCTCCAGGCACTTGTTCTCCTCCAAGTGAATGTGAAGGGTTGAAGAAATCACGTTTTTGAAACCATGCTGGACGCCGACGACCTCTTCTAGAAGACCGGGCTTGTCCAAGTAGTAGAGCACAAGGATCGCACCGGTTACCCGTCCCGTCTCTTCTCGCATCCACTCAAATTCGGTGATGAAGCTTCGCACCGCATCATGGATGGCCTTTGAACGGTTCTCGTACTGCATGCTCTTCCAAGCTTCATCCAGCTTCTCCACCAAAGGTGGTGGAAGCGATACACTAAATCGAGTCACCTTCATCTTCTGAGGCATTCAACCACCCTATTGAACAAGCTGTTCGCGGCATAAAGCTTTTATATCAATGATGTTACGCTTTCATAAACTTGTAACATTCGAGGCTGCAGCATGACCCACTTTGCCGGTCACGAGGTAACCGTCGTCGCCTTATCGCCAGAAAAGCAGTAGCCGGCTTGCAGATGAAAAAAAGAAACGATCATAGCTCAATGTTGAAAGGAATCAGGGGGCTAATGTTTGCCGCCATCATGGCCGCGTTAGCCAACGTTCTTTCCATTCCTCCGCTCGCTGTGCCCATAGTAATAGGGCCTTTTGAGTCTGCAATCCACTTCTCCCAACTACCAATAATTCTGTCAGGCATACTAGCCGGACCCTTGATGGGACTGATTACAGGAGCCGTAGGCGGAATATACATGGCGACTACGAGAATTCCTTTCATCATCGGAGGGCTGGCGGTACTAGGCTACGCCGCAGGATTCCTAGGCAGAAGATTGAAGCCTGTCCTGGCAGGCGTTTTAGCATGGCTAATTCAGTTACCGTACGTCTTTTTTACTGATTACACTTGGTTCACGACTTTCCTTCACATGGATCCTAACGTGGCGATGGGCGTCATATGGCCAATCATTCTGATACTTGCAATTGAGGCCTTCGTCTGCGCATTTCTAGCACAGATCGTAATCACATATCTCAGGCACGTCAAACTAATCATTTCCTAGAGAATTCACTCCGCAGAACTTGCAAAAAAATCTGGAGGTAACCCAAGAATTCGTTGCATTCCGAATCGGTAGGGCTCGGATTACAAGCCTAGCCACCAGAGGTGTGCGAAGGATGGATGTGAAGAAATAGGATGCGAGCAATAATCTCGAAAGAACTACTGGAGAATGCGGTTAGACTCCATGGGCATCTCGGACCCTTCTTGGTTCTTGGCCTGAAGATGAGCATAAGAGCAGAGAAGATTCTAGGCGAAGAGCCAAGCAGGTGTGAGCTGGAGACCACAAACAGAAAACCCTTCCTATGCGTGGCGGACGGAATAAAGGCAATAATAGGAAGCGGCGCCGTGACCGTACGAGAAGGCAGCGGTCTCTCTGCCAGATTCGGCAAAGCTAAGCATGGAGAAGTCGTCATAGCGGTGAAAAAGGCTCTGGTCGAAAAATACGCTGAGGGCCCATGGGAAAAGAGCGAAGAATATGCTCAAGAGGTTATCCAAAGCAATGACGAGCAACTCTTCGAGTAAACTGACTGCTTGATTCCTGAAGGTTTCATCAACCTTTAATTCCTGCCTCCTAGAAGAATTCCGTGGGTGATGTTTTTGTCCTTGCGCGACCGCGTGTACCTGAGCATGGCGAACGTCTTGGAGCATTACAGGGTCTCCAAAGGCTTGAAGCTGAAGGAGCTGAGCATGGTGCCGGAGAAGGATACGATCGTCGTCGGAGAGAAATCGAAGATACCGAGTTCCCAGAGGATCTTCAGCCTAACGCTCAACACGTTCGAGAAGGAGACGGGCTACCGGAAGGTAATCGTCGTCTCCTCACCCTACGACTCAAACAGCGTAAG
>CAYZTF010000091.1:0-2111 GCA_964481305.1 uncultured Candidatus Bathyarchaeia archaeon
CTGAACAAGATCTTGGGTACCGCAGGATTCAGCGTACCGGAAGAGACTCTTACATAATCTCCCTGCCTAAGGAATGGATGTTATCCGTTGGATTGGAAAAGGGAGATCAACTGGCGTTCAAAAGGCAGGAGGACTTATCTTTACTACTAGTTCCGAGGAAGGTCTTAGAAAAAGGTAGGGAAACAAAGGGATCAGCCAAGAATGAATATGTAGTACGCATAGATTCGAAGGATGATCCTCAATCGATATCCCGTAGGATAATATCTTTGTACGCTGTGGGCGCAGACCTCATTCACGTCAGATTTAGAGAAAGAGAGATCACGCCTGAGCAAAGGGCGTCAATAAAGAAAACAGCCATAATGTTGCTGGGTTCGGAGATAATTGAAGAGTCGTCTGAAGAAATAAAGATACAGATTCTTATTGGGCAGTCTGAGTTTCCGATCGAGAAAGCGGTCAGCAGAATGTTCGTGATCGCAAAGACCATGGATAGGGAAGCCGTCTCATCTTTGAAGAGCTTGGACGAAGACCAGATTAGAAGCGTCATCGACTCTGATAATGATCTTAACAGGTTGAACCTGTACGTTATTCGCCAACTCAAGTACGGCGTAGAGCGCAATCTTTTCAAAGAGATGGGGTTCAAGTCTTCGAAAGAGTTTCTCGGGTACAGAGTTGTGACAAAGAACATTGAGAACATCGGCGACAACGCGATAAGCATGGCAAAGAACGTTCTGATTCTCAAGAAGCTGATCGCTGATCAAGTCCTGAGTTTGAAAACAATGCATGACGAGGTGTATTCCAGTATCCTAGAAGTAAACTCTTTTGCCCATCGCCTTTTCGACGATTCTTTGAAAGCACTGTTCAAAAGAGACTACAACTTGGCTGACAGAACGATTTCCCTGTTCATGTCAAAGGGCATAAGGCTTGAGAGGGACGCTGTGTATCTTATATTGAGCAAGAAAATTGACCCTAACCTAGCCTATGTCTTGAGACTGATTCTCGACAACTCCAGGAAGATGATGGAGTATAGTAGAGACATAGCCGAAGTGACGCTCAATCGAACCGTAGAAGAAATAAGCGTATGATGAACATCTGTCAGATCCAAGATAGTGACTTCTGTCGGAAGACTGTCGCGTGTTGTTCTTGAGGCATTTGATTCGAGCTTGGCTTAATATATGAATCACATGAAGATATTTTTTGACCATATATCTGTTGCACTATTCTTAAATTCCTTCCATTCACATTAAGAGCAAAGAGGGCATTGTATGAGAGACGTTGAAAAGGCCGTTGAGAAACTTAAGAAAAATGCGGTTCGATGGGTGCACTCCACTTTTGTAGACATACGCGGTCTAATGCATGACGTAGTCATCCCTGCAAACGAATACGTCAAAGGCACAGCTTTCAAGTCGGGCCTACCGTTTGACGGCTCCTCGATTAGAGGTTTCAAGTCCATTGAAGAATCGGACATGATCCTCAAGCCCGATCCAACGACTCTGGCAATTCTTCCGTGGACAAGCGATGAGAGGCAGAAGAGCGCCATCGTCATAGGCGATGTCTATGAATCCTACGGAGGCAAAGAGCCTTCCGAGGTGTGTCCCAGAGGTTATGTAGCGAGGAGAGCGGTAAAGTCGGCGGAAGAAATGGGATATACTGGGTGCTTTGGCCCTGAGTTGGAATACTTCATCTTCACATCTATCGACCCAACGAAGTTGGTCTGGGATCTTTGGGTCAGCCCTAAGGGAGGCCAAGGTGACTCTTGGGGAGCTCCAAGGATAATGCCTCAGTCGCCCGAGATTACTCCAGGAGGCTTCACCCTCAGGCCAAAAGAAGCGTATCTGAAACCTCCTCCGGAAGACACGACCGTCGAGTACCGCAACGAGGTTTGCTCCATACTTGAAGACTATTTTGGCTTCGAAGTTGAACATCACCACCATGAAGTAGCTACAGCTGGTCAGCTGGAGATAGATTTCCGCTATGGCACCTTGATAGAAACCGCCGACAGAACCATCTACTATAAATTCGTAGCCAAGAATGTGGCCAAGAAGCATGGAATGATCGCTACTTTCATGCCGAAGCCTGTCTACCTTGATAATGCCAGTGGGATGCATGTCCAT
>CAYZTF010000092.1:0-2105 GCA_964481305.1 uncultured Candidatus Bathyarchaeia archaeon
TTGCTTCGCTTTCAGTGGCAACCGCTCTTGCAAGCAAGGTCTTGCCGCACCCCGGCGGACCGTGCAAGAGGATGCCTTTGGGGGGCGTAATTCCCATCGCTGTGAAAACGCCCGGGTTCTTAATCGGCCACTCAACCGACTCCTTAAGCATTCCTTTCACCTCTTCCAGACCACCTACGTCGGCCCAGCGGGTGGTTGGAACCTCGATGTACACCTCTCTCATCGCAGTCGGGGTTACTTCCCTGAAGGCCGCTAGGAAGTCGTCCATGTTGACCTCCATCTTCTCCAAAACCTGAGGGTCGATCCGCTCTTCCTCCAAGTTTATTTCAGGCAGATACCGTCGAAGGCTCTTCATCGCTGCTTCACGTGCGAGCGCAGCGATGTCGGCGCCTGTATACCCGTGGGTTATGTCTCTTAGTTTTGTTAGATCGACGTTCTCGGCCAGTGGCATCCCTCGAGTGTGTATCTGAAGTATTTCATACCTCCCTTCTTTATCGGGGACTGCGATCTCGATCTCTCTGTCAAATCTTCCAGGTCTTCTTAAAGCTGGATCGATTGCATTTACCCTGTTTGTGGCGCCAATGATTATGACATCGCCTCTAGCTTCGAGGCCGTCCATCAGGGACAGAAGCTGGGCCACGACTCTTCTCTCAACCTCGCCGGTAACTTCTTCGCGCTTCGGCGCAATGGCGTCAAGTTCGTCGATAAAGATGATGCTTGGAGCGTTCTCCTGTGCCTTCTGGAAGACCTCGCGGAGCCTCTGCTCTGACTCCCCGTAGAACTTGCTCATGATTTCAGGCCCGTTTATTGCGAGGAAGTTTGCGTCGGACTCGTTTGCCACAGCTTTTGCCAAGAGCGTCTTGCCACAACCGGGTGGGCCGTGGAGAAGTACCCCTTTAGGCGGTTCTATTCCAAGCCTTTGAAAGAATTCCGGGTGCCTCAGTGGAAGTTCAACCATCTCTCTAAGCCTTCGCACCTCCTCGTGGAGACCTCCGAGATCTTCGTACGTGACCCTTGGAATACCTTTCTTCTCAGGTGTAGGTTCGCTCAGAACCTGTAGGTTGGTCATCTGTGTGACTTTGACTATGCCGTGTGGTCTTGCGCGAACCACGGCGAATGGAATGGCGCTGCCCATGATCATGACAAAGACAGAGTCTCCCTCTACTAAGGGCAGTTCGAGCAATCTGCTTTTCACAAAACCTGTAAACTCTTGGTCAATGTTCAAGCGCATATCGATAGGCGCCAAGACGAGGGACTGCGCCTCCTTCGCCTCCGCGATCCTAACAGTCACATACTCGTTTATGGCGACCCCGGCATTCCTTCTAATGATTCCGTCCATCCGAATAATCTGTCTACCTTGGTCTTCTGGGTACGCCGGCCAAGCGACGGCAGCCGTCACCCTCTTGCCCTTAATCTGAACGATATCTCCAGCGGTTATTCCCAAGGCTTGCATAACGTCAGTATCTATTCTCGCCTTCCCTCGACCTATGTCTCGCTGCTTGGCTTCGTCCACCTTTAACTGCATTTCCTTTGGCATAGTAGAACCCTCTTCAAATTTCGTGCGGAAGTTTTTAAATATAGTTTATTCGTGTGTCTCAAACTTTAAAGCCGATGATTTAGGCTGCTACAACTCCAACTCTGCGGACGAGTGTAGGAGGACGGAATGGCACATCATATTCCATCAAATTTTTTCTGATCAGGTCGGCGTTTTGGAGCAGTTTCTCTATTCCTGCAACGTGGGCAGCCCCGACGAATGCAAGTATCCTTGGATCGTCCTTGGAATCCACCATCTTGGAGGCGATCCAGGCCAGTCTTGCCGCCATGAGGGTGTTTCGGTCTTCGATCAAGACCTGCCATACTGAGGGCTTCGTCGTACGAAGCGCTTCCAGTCTCTTCATGCATCGTTCAATCACCATCTCCTTATATCCTGCTTCCCAGAGTCTGACCTCATCTATTCCTCCGTATTCATCATAAAGGACCGGTCTTCGAAATGCCTCAGCAGGTGTCATGAGCCGGCTGATTCGGGCCCTTATCTCTTTCTCTGTCATGTCGATCAGCCATATATTTGCGTCTACGTTTCCAAGCGCTTCGGCGGCTCCGATGAA
>CAYZTF010000093.1:0-2104 GCA_964481305.1 uncultured Candidatus Bathyarchaeia archaeon
CGGCCGGGATTTGAACCCAGGACCTTCGCGATGCCAACGCGACACTCCTTGGCCCCTAAAAGTATACCAGGCTGAGCTACCGGCCCACACGTATTACTAAGCTTAAGATACTTTAAACTTCTCGGAAAAAGGTCTTTAGAGGAGGCGACTTTGCCTCTCGACGCTTCTCGTCTGCCACGCGTAGCTACGAATTCTCTTGGATTCTCCAAATCCACATGCGGCGCATCTCTTACGCCTGATGTGATACGCTCTTCGGCCGCACCGTCTGCACTTTATTACGGAAGTCTTGTGCCTCTTACCGAAGGAAGGCGTACCCTTGACCATCTACGGTTCACCTTGGAGGCGGAGACACTATGATGACGTTGTCTCCACGGACGATTATCGTCCCTATTCTCTCGATCTTCTCATTGTCGGAGACATCTTCGGCGTCTTCCAGAACCAAGTTCATATGCTGGTCGAAGCCCTGGAGCTTACCTCTCAAGCTCCTCCCACCCTTTAACTTTACCAAGACAACTTTACCTAAACTATCTTCTAGAAGCTTTGTCGCCATCTCTGTCATTTCGCTGGCTAACCGCCTTGATTTTAGTGCTTTAAGGGTTCTAAGATAACGATTTAAAGCTATCGTAGAAAGGTATTCTTACCGTGTATTCATTGAAAGCGAAGGAAAGGAGTCGACTGAGAAATCACGAGACGAAAGAGGTTCTCAGACAGCTCTCAGAGACCCTAAATATTGATACTTCAAACCTCGTCGCTGAAAAGCTTGAAGTGGCCAAGTTTAGGCCCAACATCAAAATCTTTATGGTCAGAGACGTTCCAGCCTTCGTCTCGTTCGAAGACAAGCTCTTTCCCACAATGACATTTGAGCCCCTCTTGAAGAAACTACCATCGTTAATCGTAGATATGGGAGCTGTACCTCATGTCTGTAACGGATCAAACGTCATGGCGCCGGGAATTGTTCGCGTTGAAGGAGCATTTGAAAAAGGCGCTATAGCCGTCGTCAGAGACGAAAAACATCTCAAACCAATCGCCGTTGTAAAAACCTTGAGTGGTTCCTTGGAAATGGAAACGATTAAGCGTGGGAAGGTTGCGGAGAACCTTCACTATGTAGGCGACGAAGTCTGGAGAATCATGAAGTTGGTTTGAACGAGTATGGGATTGGAAAATGCTTCCTGGATAGCCACCAGTTCATCTTTATCGACTCGAATTAAGATATGGGAAGCTTGTCGTGGTCATCTGAGCCTGATCGTCTCAAGATTCTTCGGTGCATCAGTATCTACTTTGTAGATCCTATGTAGCGTGCTCGCTGTGGTGATGCATTTGGCTTTCTCTCCATGGCCGACGATGATGCGTTCAGGCCTAGAAAGTTTTCTCACGTAGTCTATACACTGGTTTCTGTCAGAGTGCCCGGAGAAGCCCTCTAGGGCCACGACTCTCAACGCGATCTTGACAACAGCCATCTTTCCGTCGTGATCCATCAACGGGACCTCCGACAAGCCGCGCTTAATTCTCGAGCCCAAGGTTCCCTCGATCTGGTAGCTGACAAATATTAACATGTTCCTTTCATCCGAGGAGAGAGCTTTGAAGTACTCGATGGATGGACCTCCCTCCATCATTCCAGAAGTTGCCAGAATTATACTCGGCTCGCCTTTGACGATATCTTGTCTAGCGCTTGGATCCTTCACGTTCACGAAGTAATCTGACTCGAAGGGGTTGACGCCCTCATACAGAATCTGGTCCCGAATTCTGCGATCCAGATACTCGGGGTAGGTGGTGTGGATTGCTGTCGCCTCGTTGATCATGCCTTCTATGTACATTGGTGCTTCTTGGAGAAGGCCGCTCTTCATGTAGTCGTCTAGAACGATCATGATTTCTTGAGCTCTTCCCACGGCAGGAACAGGAATGAGCGTCTTCCCACCCTTATCCAACGTCTCGTTTATGACAGACACAAGGTTACGCTCAACATCCATCCGTTTGGGCATAACGTCTTCTGGCCCGCCATAAGTGCTCTCAATGATCAGTGTCTCGATTCTCGGGAAGTTCGTCGAAGCTGGCTCGAGAAGCATCGTACGTCCGTGCTTGAAGTCGCCCGTGTAGACGATGTTAT
>CAYZTF010000094.1:0-2085 GCA_964481305.1 uncultured Candidatus Bathyarchaeia archaeon
GATGAGAATATTACGTGGGGCGCGCAACTCATCGTTAAAGAGATGGAGGTCGCCGTCTTCTTCAGAGACGGAAAAGCCTACGACGTTATGGGTCCTGGCAGACACACGTTGACTACGATGAATCTGCCCTTGCTGACTCGCGTACTTAGTACGATCGCGGGCTTCGGAAAGACACCCTTCAAAGCTATGGTCATCTACGTTTCCACGAAGGAGTTCGCCGGAAAATACGGTGCAAGAGCTCAGACGACGGAGCTCGCTCCACTCATGGTTCACGGTTCCTTCTGGTTCAAGGTTGAGAGCCCTGAACTCTTTGTCAACGAGGTCGTAGGCGGACAAGGCATATACACCACGGGGCAGGTGAACGAGTTCCTGCGAGGCTTCATAAATGAGAAGATGATCGATGAGCTATCTCACCACGATCTTGTAACCGTGTTTACGAAGCTGGACGAGACCTCGATGGCCGTGAAAACAGCCATCGTAGACTACTTCAGAAGGCTTGGAATGGACCTCGTTGACCTGAAGTTTGAGGGCATCGATACGGAGCCCGAGTATAGGGAACGCCTCTTCTGGCTGAAACAAGGACAGACCCCTGCGACCGAGGTCTTGAGGATGGAGACCGTAAAGGAGGCCGCTAAAGAACTTGGCAAATCTCCGGGCGCCGGCTTCGGAACCGGCATGGTCATGATCCCACCGATCTTCTATCCGCCGGGCACGCCGGCTCCAAGCCAACCGCCTGTGGCTTTGGTTGTCTGTCCAAGTTGCAAGGCTCAGGTTCCTCAGAGCTCCAAATTCTGTCCCAATTGCGGCACAGCTTTAAGTGCCCAGCCCACTGCAGGTATTCCTTTGTCAACAAAATCTTGTCCAAAATGTGGACATACGGTTTCAGAGATCGCGAAGTTCTGTCCAAACTGCGGCCAGAGCCTCTAGACTCTGATTCAAAGACGCGAAAAGTAGAATCTCGTTAAGCTAGTAGGAACTGGATTGGTCTATTATGCCAATTCTGCGACCAGGAGAAAACATAATTCTCCAAGAGAGCAAGCGAAATATTATCGAGAAATTTGGGCATGGCACCCTCTATCTGACAGACTTTCGTCTCATTTTGGAGGGCACAACGGGGATCGTTTCCAAGAAGCTTCGCGTTGCCTTCGACCTGCGCTTGGACACAATAACGGACATAAGCGTTGAGGGCTTGGTCTCCAAGAGGCTCATTCTCTTCGCAACGGGAGGACAATACAAGCTTCATGTTGACGATACTTCAATGTGGGAGGAGGCTATAAGGACGGCTATTGCTCGCTTCAGATCACCCGAATTGGTTTCACGGGCATCGGCTGCAGTTCCTCAACCGCAGGCGGGGCCCGTTGGGGGCCCAGTTACTTGCCCCTCATGTGGTGGTCCTGCCAACTATTTGCCGCAATACCAGAGATATTATTGTGCGCAGTGTCAGCGTTATCTCTAACCACGAAAACGGTTTCTAGATTCGGTCTGAAGAAGGAATTAGAACTGGGACTTAGCTGTCCTTTGACAACAGTTTCAATAGACCTTGCATGATATCTCTCTCGGTCACTATCCCCACAAATCTTCCTTCGCTGTCGCTCACGGGCAGCCTCCTGATGTTGTTCTTTATCATCAATCTCGCGGCGTCCTCTACGCTGGTTTCAGGGGGTATTGAGATCAGCGGGGTTGACATAACCTTGCCTACATTGATCGTTGTAGGCTCAATCTTCTTCGCCGTCACACGTGTCAAGATATCTCTCTCCGTGATGATCCCAACCGCCCTATCGTTTTCGCACACTATCAAAGAACCTACGCCTTTATCCCTCATCACCTTGGAAGCGGTTCTGATGGTCGCCGGCGGACCGATGGTGATCACGTTTCTCGTCATTATGTCCTCAATCTTCAAGAACTTCTATCTCCAATCGTACCCTTTTTTGATTTTCATCGTTTAAGTGTTTCTAGGACTTTCTGGAGGTCTTCAATGGAAAAACGCGGTCGTAGACGACAAGATCAGAAAGAGTCAGTGACGGAAAAACCGCATCATCACTATTGCTTTTCAAGTCTTCAAAAGTGTCTGCTTGGTTTGGCCAG
>CAYZTF010000095.1:0-2026 GCA_964481305.1 uncultured Candidatus Bathyarchaeia archaeon
TTACTTCGTGCCCCATATTCACTAGTTCTTTCGAAAGGTTTAGGACATGGACGCCGACGCCACTGATCATCTTCGGATGGAAAATCGGACAGACTTGAAGAATTCTCAACTCACAACCTCGCTTAGAATGGAAGCGAGCCTTTTTGCGACTGAATGTTTGTCATACACTTCCTCGGCGAGTCTGCGCCCTATGCTTCCAAGTTTCAACCTCAATTCTCGATCCGAAGCTAGTTTCAAGATCTCCGTCTCGAAGCTTCGCAGTTCACAGACGATCACTCCCCTTTTTGCGTTGATTCCCTCTATACCCGTGGGCGTTGAAACAATAGGTTTTCCAAAAGACAGATAGGTTAGGAGCTTTAGTTTCACGCCCGAGCCGAGGGTTAAGGGCACAATGCATATGTCGGCCGCGCTCAAAAAGGGCCTCAGGTCAGATACCTCACCAGTGAAGATTACTCTATTGTCTTCAAGAAGCGACAGACGACTATCATGCCTGCCGATGATTAGAAAATAGGCCTCGGCGAGTCGGCCCAGAACCCTTGGCGCCATCTCTTTCGCTATATACTCGGCCGCCATGTAGTTTGGAACTGTGGTTAAATCTCCCAAGAAACATACGACTAAAGCCTCCTCAGATATACCCAACTTATCTCTGAGTCTAAGCCCCAGTGTCTGATCATTCTTGATTATTGATGTGTCGATGCTTGGCGGTATTACCCTAGTCTTTTCCACAGGGACTCGGAGGCCTCTACCAAGCAAAGCCCTATCATTTTCCGAGGAAACGACCACCAAGCTAGCCATCATGCAAGATATCCTTTCCAGCAAAAACGTGTAAGCAAACCTAAAGAACAGAATGAACTTCGTCATCTGGCGGGCTTCTCTCAAAAAGCGCCGCGACAGGACCGTTTCAGCGTTGTGATCAATCAGCACGAGCGGTTTTTTGAAAAGCCTAGCATACAGTATAGGGAATGGGCTGGACCATATGTGTTCGACCAACACCAAGTCGCATGCCTTTATCTTCTCCCGCGCGCTGGAGGCCAGCTTAGGGTCAAGAGATGATAGGACGAGATGTGCTTCGACGCTTCTGACACGTCGCATGGTTCGCGCAAAAAACTTGTTGAAGAATATGAATCTGACTAGCCTTGATATGGGACACGTATGCACGTTAATCCCGTCGTAGTTGAATGACGCGTATTCTTGGCCAAACACGTAGAAGTCTACAACGTAGCCTTCTTCAACCAGTCCCACGAACCGGTTATACAGGGTTATATTGTGCCCAGAGGTAGGAGGAACGAAGGACTTATGGCTGAAGACACAGACGCTTTTCAAGAAGCCTCTATCCGCCTTTCCAAGTTCTATGCCTCTCCCGGCTGATTAAAAATCGGTTTCTCGATTGCTTGCCGATAAACCTCCTCGTATCTATCCCCTACCTTGCTCCAGCTATATTTCTCAGCGGTGTTCCTAGCATTGACGCCAAGACTCTTGAGGAGTTTCGGGTCTGCGATCAGTGTCTCTATCGCCTTCGCTATATCGTAAGCCTTCTTTGGCGCCACTAGGATTCCGTTGAGGGCGTCTTTCACAATCTCTTTCGGTCCAAGGATGTCTGAAACTATCACCGGTTTTCCATAGGACATGGCTTCCAAGATAACTATTCCAAAGCCTTCTCTACCGCTTATCGACGGAAGCACTAGCACATCTGAGTTGGCATAACAGTCGTGGAGCTGGGACTCGGTCAAGGCACCTGTGAACTCCGCGTCAACACCTAGACTCTTTGCATAAGCCTCAAGCGCCCTTTTCTCTGGTCCGTCTCCCACTACGACCACGTCCAAAGAGAAATTTTTTCTCTCCAGGATTTTTGCGGCGTCAAGAAGGTATCTAATGCCCTTGTACTTCTTCAATTGACCGACGAAGAGAACATGGAAAGAAGATTGCGCTTTTCGATCGTTAAGCATTAGGTGAGGGCTCGGAAGCCATACGCCCCACGGGATGACAGATAGCTTTTTGATAGCATCTCGCAGGTTCGGGTTTCCAA
>CAYZTF010000096.1:0-2014 GCA_964481305.1 uncultured Candidatus Bathyarchaeia archaeon
CCAAGATCATAGGATGTCTCGGCCAGCATCGGCTTAAAGGGCCTGAAAAGCTGAATTCCAATTTTGCTGAGATCCCTCTCTTCCCCACTCAAAGCCATTTCGGCAACCCTGCCGATGTTTCCGGTGAGGGCGTAGGCCCTCCTAAGCAGCTCAATGTCTACGGTACTGGTCTCGGCGATTGCCTCCAGCATAATTCCCTCGCTCACACCGTGTTGCATCTCTCCGAAAATACTCTTTAAAATCCACTTGGCTTCCATGGGCTTCGCTTGGCTGAGGAGGCTCTCCAAAAGGCTCTCCTTTCTCTGCCTCGACTTGGGTCCTGCCGCGGCCATAATCCTGTTCAAGGAATCGTGTACGCGAAGTATGGTTAGAGGCTTCTTCAGCAAGAGGCTTTGCTTGGTGCTCTTCATTACTTTCGAGATGGTTGCGAAGCCGACTTTCAGAACCTTCTTGTCGGACTCAAGAAATATCTGTCCAACGATCAGAAGAACGGAAGGGGGGACTTCGCGACCTTCAAGCTTGAGCAAAAAGTCACTTACAAGATGCGTCTTCTTCTTCCGGCTGGTCGTTTCCCTAAGGCTCTCACAGAGGGTTGCAAGCTCGATAAACAGTGTAGGGCCGCCCAACTCTGAATCCCAAGCAAAGATTTATCCTTACTATATATCGCCTAGAAAATTTGCATCCGTTTTTACAGAAGCCTTCACTGCATAAGACTAGCTGGTGGACCCACTCCACTCTCTCACAATCTTTCTCCTAATCTTTGAAGAGCCGTTCAAATCCCCGGGTCCAAACCTGCCGATCTCAACTACTCTTATCTTATGTCCTCTCTCTGAGACCTCTCTTCTAACAGACTCTCCGACTACCTTTTGATCATAGCCAACAGCTATTACGTCTGGTTTGACCTTCTCTATTACGTCTCCGATCCTGAGGCCCTTGTAACCTAGCACGGCGACGTCCACGGGTTTGAGAGCCTCCACGACAGCCCTCCTCTGGTCTTCAGGTATCACAGGGTTCTTGCCCTTCATTTTCTTAACCGTGCTGTCTCTGGCGACAATCACGATCAACCTCGCGTTTGCTCCGCCACACTTCTTCGCCTCTTCGAGGAATCGGATGTGTCCGTAGTGAATCAGGTCGAAGACGCCAGAAGCTAAAACAACGATTGGCTTTCCTTCAGGCGTGATCTAGCCCTCCTCAACTATTTGTTCTCGTTTTGTTATGAATACTCAGCGATTCTAAGGGGATTTATTCTAGTGCTCGCCAGTAAGTTGAAGGGGTAGCTGCAAATAGAAGGATCATCTGTTCGTGACCGGTATTAAGTACCTGATGTTCAGCTACTTTTGTCGGAAAATAAATGGTATCCCCCTCTTCAACAACAACGTTTTTCTCTTCCCCGTTAGCTTTCCACGTCAGATTGCCTTTACCCTTGATTATGAAGTATGCCTCCTCAAAGTTCTCCGGATACACAATTTCGTTTCCTTCTCCCCTGTCAACTGTATGGGTATGCCATCTGTGAGGACTTTTTCCCGGGTCTGCACAGATTATTCCAACCATCAGGTTCTTGGATCCAGGAAAATCCGGGGTTATCATCTTTCTTCCCTTGCCACCGCCAGGCCAAATTCTTTCCTCGACATCCGAAGGTTTCACCACAACTGGCTCAGACAATCGATGTTCCTCCTAACAAATCTGTAGCTTCTCTACCGTAGATAATGCGCGAAACGTGTCATTCTAAAGCGGCCATGGCCTCAACTTCGATGAGGTATGCTGGTCGCGCAAGTCCTTTGACTTCGATCCAAGTTTGGCATGGTGGATTCTCAACCTTGCCAACGGGCAAATCTTCTCCGACTTCGCTGAGGGCTTTACGAAAAGCAGCCATGTCGGTTGTGTATATATTCAATTTCACGACGTCTTTGAAGGACGCCCCAGCAGCGTCAAGGTTAGCCTCAAGGTTCTTGAATGCTAGCTTAAGCTGTTTCTCCATGTCTCCTTCGCCTACAACCTCTCCTTCAACGTTCTT
>CAYZTF010000097.1:0-1929 GCA_964481305.1 uncultured Candidatus Bathyarchaeia archaeon
ATCTTCAGTTTGTACTTTAGGTGAATGTCTGATGGTGGGAGGGAGAGGACTATCCCCCACGCGCCAGTATTTATAACCGCATCGATATCACTTTTGAGGGCCCTGCTGAAGCCGAATATCTTGGCCTTCAGTCCTCGTTTCGCTAAACCCGTGACGGCCTTCATCTCTTCTGTCGAGGCGGCTGGGAAACCGGACTCGAGCTGTTGGACGCCAATCTCGTCTAGGCCTTCAGCAATCTTCAATTTGTCGTCTGGGGTGAAAACGACGCCTGGCGTTTGCTCCCCTTCGCGCAATGTCGTGTCGTGTATTATGATCTCATTCTTGAGCTTCATCGCCACGCGTACATGATCGCAAAAGTTGAAAGGAGAGACTATTATTCTGCGGTGGATTTCTTCGCTAGTTGTCATCGTGATTATTCCCAGGCCCATTCTTATGTTCTCGGAGCTATTGTTATGACTGTAAATCTGTTGAGCAAGAGGGTTGGTCTTGATATATGCTAAGGTTCGCTTATATAAAGCTTGCGCAAGATTGGGGATCTTTGCGATAAATGTAAAAGAAAATCGTCTATTTCGTATAATAATCATCTGCGAGGATGCGAAGGATCATGGAATGTTTAAATTTCGGTCATTCATGAAAATATTCGCATCGCACACATAGCCTGTTGGAGAATTGGCCTTGGGCAGGACACTGACTCAGAAGATATCGGAGAAACACATCGTTGAAGGCACGTTTAAGAGAGAAGAAGAAATAGGCTTACAGATTGATCAGACATTAACCCAAGACTCCACAGGCACGTTGGCTTACCTACAGTTTGAAGCGTTAGGCATCCCCCGCGTAAAGACGAAGTTGAGCGTGAGCTACATTGATCACAACACACTTCAGACAGACTTCAGGAACGCAGACGACCACAGATACTTGCAAAGCGTTGCTCAAAAGTACGGCATCATCCTGAGCAAGGCTGGCAATGGCATATGTCACCAAGTTCATCTAGAACGCTTCGCTATGCCAGGCTACACCCTACTTGGATCCGATTCTCATACATCCACTGCCGGAGGAATAGGCATGATTGCCATAGGTGCTGGCGGCCTGGACGTTGCAGTGGCAATGGGTGGAGGCCCCTACTACATCAAGGTCCCAAAGGTCCTAGGAATCGAGCTTGTGGGTAAGCTTCCACCTCTCGTTTCAGCCAAAGACGTTGCTCTAGAGGTCTTGAGGCGCATCGGAGTGAAAGGAGGAGTGGGCAAGATCCTTGAATACTTTGGGCCGGGAGTGGAAACTCTGACGGTTCCTGAGAGGGCCACTATAGCCAACATGAGCACTGAGACCGGAGTCACGACATCAATTTTCCCCTCAGACAAGCATACCTATCAGTTCCTTAAGGCGCAAGGAAGAGCTAGTCAATGGATTAGCCTCGCAGCGGACGAGGATGCCGAGTATGATGAGGTGATGGAGGTCAATCTGAGCACAATAGAACCGCTTGTTGCTAAACCTCACAGTCCCGGAAATGTCGTTCCAATTGCAGAGGTGAAGGGTCTAAGGGTGGATCAGGTCTGCATTGGATCATGTACCAACTCGTCCTATCGGGATTTGATGATCGTTGCTTCGATCTTGAAGGATAGAAAAGTAAACTCCGATGTGTCGTTAGTCATTTCGCCTGGCTCTAGACAAGTCCTCGAGATGTTGTCTCAAAACGGAGCCTTAGCTGACATCGTTGAGGCTGGCGCCAGGATATTAGAGGCTGCATGTGGACCATGCATAGGGATGGGTCAGGCCCCTCCAACGGCCGGGGTTAGCATTAGAACATTCAACAGGAATTTCAAGGGGCGTTCCGGCACGGCGGATGCACAGGTTTACCTCGTCAGCCCTGAAACGGCTGCTGTCACAGCACTGAACGGCGTCTTAAGCGATCCGCGTGAGCTTGATGAAGCG
>CAYZTF010000098.1:0-1767 GCA_964481305.1 uncultured Candidatus Bathyarchaeia archaeon
ACTCCGCGACGCCGAAAGAAAGGCACTTAAATTGAATACCAAGTTTTGTCTGTCTGCGTAATTACTCAGCATTTGAGCGTGGAAGTATAGCGCTTCTTGAGTCTTCTGACCTTCGTTCATTGGTAACTCCTACATTCCAGACTTTTGCCTAAGTCTATCACCTTTCAACACCCTGTTAATATCCGGCGAAGACTTGTGACCAACAAAATCTTGGTGTTTCTGACGTCCTGTTAGTAGGGGATGAGAGCAGCAATCCAGCGAGGACGCTTCCAGGAGCCTTTTGTGCCAAAGTAACAAGCCGCTACACTGTGCAATTAGGTAAGGTCAGAGATGTTTTTGTTTTGAGGCCTCGCCTCACGTTGCTAATCATCTTTGTGCATGCTTCTTCTCCAGCGTCCTGAGTATCGTCCGCCGCCCGTTGTATCTTTCGACATCATACTGAGTATCGACGTCAACAAACTGCGGCCGTCCAATAATATTTGCTATCGGGCATGCACTGACCTTGCCGTTTCTGAAACAGACCATATTTCCAAAATAGCCCATCGCTACTAGGTCCATGGCAGCAATACCAAAGTACCTGCCCATCCTTCTATCGTAAGCACAGGGAGCACCACCACGCTGCAAATGGCTAAGATTGATGCTTCGTGTTTCCACTTTCGTTGCCTCCTGGATCTCTCGAGCTAGGAAGTCAGCGACCCCGCCTAATAACTTGTGTCCAAAGCTATCTACACCTTCTTGTCTGATGAATTCCGTATCACCCAGCGGTTTGGCGCCCTCAGCAACTACGATGATGTCATACCTGGCTCCACCGCGCCTTCCCTCAAGAACCAGCTCATTGACCTTGTCCAGAGAAAAATCATGTTCCGGGATGAGAATTATGAAGGCCCCGCTGGATTCTCCCCCTTCCAATGCTAGCCAGCCGGTATGTCTACCCATTGTTTCAACAACAAATATTCTCTTGTGGGAGCCAGCTGTGGTTCGCAATCTATCAATCTCCTCGGTGATAACATTCACGGCAGTCTCAAATCCCAGCGTATAATCCGTCTCGGGCAGGTCTTTATCTATTGTTTTGGGGATGCCGACTACCTTTACGCCTTCCTCTTCCAGCCGGTGGGCCACTCCCAGAGTGTCATCACCGCCAATCACAACCAGTGCATCCAGGCGTAGTCTTTCTATGTTCGCCAATACCCTTTTTGACTGGTCATTCTTAGGATCGTAGGGATTGGCGCGTGACGTACCTAACATGGTACCACCATACCTGTCCCAGGTTCGGACTATCTCTTGGCTTAAAGGAATGATATAGTCTTGGACACTCAGTTCTTCGGGTTCGACTTCGATTAGTCCCTTCCACCCATCCCTTATGCCCAGAACGTTGTACCGGATCCTTCTTTCCCGTTGCAGCCGCTCATCCAGTGCCGTCTTGACCACCCATTTAATGGCGGGGTTAATTCCAGCACAGTCTCCCCCGCCAGTAAGGACGCCTATTCTACTCTCCCTCATATGATTATCCTCCTAGCTTCGTGTACTTGGCCTGCATACCCATCAAGCCTAATGCCGGACCTATCATCTAGTTCCTCCAGCACCTGTCCCAACTTTGGCTCTGGAAAACCTTCCTGTCCAGTCACCTGTGGGAAAGAGCCCGACAAATAATACAGGAAGTCCGCGCTTGTCTTGTTTATTTCTTGCAGTGCCGATTCAACCTCTATTCCGCAGCGCTTGTCTCCGAGTAGTTTCGAAGCCTCAGGCTCAGCTAACGCAGAGAGCGGC
>CAYZTF010000099.1:0-1765 GCA_964481305.1 uncultured Candidatus Bathyarchaeia archaeon
CCATCCAGAAGATTGCCTTTCTTGACTTCAACTCCAAGGCTTGGAACCTTACAGAAACAGACGGCGTTGTTTGGTTCGGTGAAGATTGCTTGCCCCAAGTCCTTTCCAACCTTCCCGGCATCCACGTCGAAGGCCGCTACGAATCGAATGTCCTTGGCGTGGTAACCACCAAAATTCACATGCAGCAACCCTGGCACAAAATCGCTAGGTTTGGCCTCGGCATAGTAGTGGACACCCTGTACGAGAGCAGATGCGCTGTTTCCGACGCCCACGATGGCAACTCTGATTTCTTTCAACTTTTGACACCATATATTTTATGGCTATAAAATACTGCAGAATAAGACATAGATCAAATATAAAAGATTTTCAGTCTCGTCTAAACTATTCAGAAGCACTCTTTCGATGAGTTTTGACGGCTTCATGAAAGAGTCTGGCTGAACGAACCGGGTCCTCGTTTGAGACTATCGATCTGCCTATGATTAGGTAATCGGCTCCCGCTTTTAGGGCACGCTCTATGTCGCCACCTTGAACCCCAACGCCAGGAGTGTACATGGGAACCTTACCTTTCAGAATCGAGCTTATCTCGCGAATCTTTTCAGGGTAAGTGGCTCCGACAATAACGCCGTCAGCACCCCACATTAGTGCCTTTTCAGCAAATACCAGATATTGGAAACGCTCCAGCCCAGAACTGTTCAAGACTTTTTGACCGTACCCTTCAGGAACTCCCTTATGGCTCATGTATGTTAGAAGGATCACTCCCTTACCCCTCATTCCGGCAATCTTGAAGACAGGCGCCAAGCCTTCGTCCCAGCCTACGAACGGGTTGGCGATCACAGCATCGAAACCTGCGTCAAAGTAATGATTAGCTATAACCTCATTTGTGTGCCCTATGTCGTTGATCTTGCAATCCATGATGGCTGGAAGTCCTAAGGCATGAGCGGCCGCTATGACTTTCTTGACTCCGTCGTAAAGCCCTAGAGGAAGAACCAGGTGATGATTGACCTTTACCGCGCAGATATATGGCGAAACGTCTTCTAAAATTTCCAAACTCTTTGAGAGTAAAACATTGCTGTCGGCGTACTCAAGATCCAGAGCTAAGACGATGTTTGACCCATGTTTTCTGCTTGATGCTTCGATTCTTTCTCTGAATGTCCGCCGAGGCATATGTATTCCTACCTAGATGCCATAATATACCTTTTAGCTTAAAGATCGATTATAAACAATAAAGATGCTACAGAATATGAAAGGTGCCAGTGGCTAGACGCATGTCGATTTCCGAACCCATTAAGGAGGTTCTTTCAAGGAGGATCGCTGGAGAAATCATACTCTCAGACAACCCTGGCGCTACTATGAGAAAATGGCGTGAGATCTTCAGGGTTGCCCAGATCAGTCTAGCGAACGAACTTAGAATCTCCTCATCGGTCATCAGCGACTATGAAAGCGGACGGAGAAAGTCTCCTGGAACCCAGTTCGTCAAAAAATTCGTGAACGCCCTAGTTTCGATAGACGAAGAAAAGGGCGGTCATCTTCTACGCGAACTATCACGATTGACTACGACAACATCAGACGCCATAATAGACATTCACGAGTTTTCAGTTCCAATAAAGGCTGAAGCGCTCTGTCGAATAGTTGAAGGCGTGCCGATTGCTTGTAAGGAATTGTTGAACCGGGACATCTATGGATATACAATCGTCGATAGCATTAAGGCGATTCTGACATTCTCGGGTGCTGACTTCTACCAGATATTTGGCTCGACAACCGAAAG
>CAYZTF010000100.1:0-1764 GCA_964481305.1 uncultured Candidatus Bathyarchaeia archaeon
AGGCGGGATATCTGCTTTGACTACGTCTCCAGTAGCGCCGTCTAAGATTACTCGATAGTTGTTGCCTTTGTACGTGTAGGCGATGAACCAGATTGGCGCGTGCAGATAGACGATATTGCCAACAGATACATCGGTTTTGATTTCTATTATTCTGTCCACATCTTGCTTCGCTAGAAATTCATGCTGAAGTTCAATCTGTTGTTTGGCTGTGTCCACGGCTTCGCTGCCGTCGATCTCACTGTTCAGGACCTTCGCTCCTTGCTGGATCTTCGTTATGTTGAAAGGGATCTTGCCTTCCAAGGGCACCTTGTATTCGCTTGTCGGGAACTCGGAAGCCTCTCTGCCTAGAACCAGCCAATCGTATCTTTTGGAGATGTCTCCTTCCTTGACAATCCCTGGCCCTATCCTCTCGAACAGCCCTTTGTAATGGCTCTTTGCCTCTACAGGTACGATCCAGAAGGGCAGATAGGTCAGACTTATTTCGCTTATCTTTGAGGCCTTCTCCAAGTCCTTGGGTTTCAGGAAGCCTGACCGCATCCATTCCCGGACCAGGCCTTCAACGCCTTGGGCATCGAACCTATTAACGATCATGGAGTGTTCGAGTGTGAACGCCACTCCCGTTTCGATGACGTTTGTGAAGCCGCAGTATTTGCATGTCACAATTATCTCGCCAGGCTCGTATTCCAAAGGTGCACCACAGTTCGAACAAGAGAGCCTTTCCACGACTTCCGCCATCCGAAACACCTATAAGACGATGAGGTTTGCAGACTTATTAAACCAACGTCAAGGGAGGGCCTAGAATTGGCAAGTTTGGCCCAGTTGAAAGGCACGATGGTTCTGACCATACTTATTGCCGTTGCCTTCTTTTCAGCGTTCCTCGCGATCCTAATGGCGTTGCTTCAAATACAACCCTTATTCGCTGTCTTCGGAGCGCTGATCTTCATATTCTTCCAGTATTTGATAGGGCCGTCACTGGTAGCGATTTCCACGAGGCTGAGGTATTTGCGTCCGGGGGAGAGCCCTTGGCTTGAATCCGTTGTAAGAGACACCGCTAGCAGAAGTGGGGTGCCGATGCCGAAACTGGCGATCGTCCCCGACACGACGCCAAACGCCTTCACCTTTGGACACACAGCCGGCGACGCTACGTTGGCGGTTCATCAAGGATTACTCGAAAGATTGAATCAGGACGAAGTCAAGGGTGTGATTGGCCACGAAATAGGCCATATTAGACATAATGACTTTATCGTGATGACAATGCTTTCAGCTCTACCACTCGTAGCGTATCTCATTGCCAGGGGACTCTTCTGGAGCAGCGAAGTGGAGATGAGAACAAGCAGGAAAAGGGAGGAAGGTGGTGCAGCTCTACTAGCGGCTGCAGTCATTTCATACGTGACTTACATTGTTTCTCTAGTCATAGTATTAAGGCTAAGTAGGTTGCGAGAGCATTTCGCCGACGCATTCTCAGCTTACATAACTGGATCACCCCGCAGTTTGGAGAGTGGTCTGACAAAGATCGCCTATGGACTTTCGCTGAAGCCCGAAGAGCCGAACGGCGCAAGAATGTTCTACATATCGGATCCTGCCCAATCTGCAAGTGAAGTCAGGTCAATACTGGACAGGAAGGATCAGTACGACTTGGATAGAGACGGAGTCTTAGACGAGAGGGAGCTCGAACTCGCCATGGAACAAGAGGCCAAGTCCACTTGGCAAAGCCTCAATGAGACGTTTATGACGCATCCCCCCACGTTTAAGAGAATTCTTCTG
>CAYZTF010000101.1:0-1719 GCA_964481305.1 uncultured Candidatus Bathyarchaeia archaeon
GCCGAAGATTCAGCGTCAGCATTAGGGTTACCCCTCAAGACAAGAATCCTATCAACGGATGAAGTCGAAGATCGCATCTCAAAAGTGGTTTACGCCATCGAGGAAGGCAATCAGATGAAAGTGGGAACAGGTTTGCCACTCTATGTGGTCGCTGAAGAGGCCAGTTCAAACGGACATAGATTGCTCCTCTCGGGTCAAGGATCCGACGAACTGTTCGGCGGATATCGCCGATACCTACGCGTCCTACGAGACGGCGGATACGAAGAACTGGATCGCGAACTCTGGAAGGATCTTGTCAAAGTCCACGAAGTAAACCTGGGAAGAGACGACGCTGTCGTAGCCGCAAACGGTTTAGAACTCGCCGCCCCGTATCTAGATCAGGAGTTAATAGGTTTCGCAACGTGTCTTCCACCGCATCTGAAGGTCGAAAACGCTACAGACCCGTTTAGGAAGATCATCTTAAGGAAGGCGGCTGAGAAAGTCGGTTTACCGAATAAGGTGGCGAGGCTTCCGAAGAAGGCCATCCAATACGGTTCGGGTATTGACACGGCAATTCTGAAGATCGCTAAGATGTACGGCTACGAGGACGCGAAGGTCTACTTGGCACATGTTTTTTGCAAAGTCTTTAAGGAATTCGAGCTGCCCGCCCTCCAACAATGATGCTGACGAAGCTCAGCAACCTCCTTTCCAAGGCGCTATCGTGCGCGCACTCAGGTCTTGTCCCAACAACAATCATATACAAAGCGGTTTGTTCCCTTATCGCCAGTTGTTTTTTGCAGGTAATGATTTTAGACCACATTAATGTGCATTTTTATTTTTCGGTCGAGTATTTTGTGGCTTAGAGGTGAAATTTCTAGCAGACGTGTGCACCAGCTTGCGTGTGGAGAATTAAACTTATCAGGCGGCGTTAAAGGTGGCTCTAGCTGAGAGGTCAAGTTGACTTTGGTTATGTAAGAGTGTTATGGCAAGAGTTTGAGTCCAAAGGCTTTCAGGGGCTGGAAGTGGTTTAGGTCTAGTGTGTAGAGTTTTACTCCATTGTTGATGGTTATGGCAGCTATCATGGCGTCTGTTCTGCGTATGGGTGTTCCCTTGCTCTCCGCCTCTAACTCTATTTTGGCGGATAGATGGGCGTCCCTCTTCGTGAAGCTTAGTACAGGGAGTCGTAAAACCTCCCTTACTGGCTTGGCGTATTTTTCGAGACCGTACAGTATCTCGTGAAGGTTTATGGCTGTTATGCTTATGTCCTCACCGCGTTCAAGAATCTTCCTCAGGGCTTCGTCGCCCGTCTTAGACTTTTTGTCAAAAATCTCAATTAGGACGTCTGTGTCCAATATGATCATGGTCTGCGCTCAGCTCTTAGGGTGCGGATTTCTGAGAGCATCTTCTCCTTATCCTTAAACTCAACGCATCCCCTAAGCCTCACCAAAGTCTCGAGAGGACTCATGCTCTCCACAAGCCTTTCAAATAGCTTGCTGAAGCTCTCATTTTCTCCCTTGACTGTTAACAGCTTCCTATAGACTTCATCTCTTATCGTTATTGTTTTGGTCAAGGCGCGTCATATAAGGCGTTATGTTTAAACATATATTTAAACACTTTTGAAGAGCCTTCTCAGCCCATCTTCTAAACTAATCGGGAAAACCTATGAAGAGGTTGGCTTCTGCGCTATCCTTTCACGACGGCTATTGGCAATAGTCTTACAACACGGGTCGCGATTCCAAC
>CAYZTF010000102.1:0-1660 GCA_964481305.1 uncultured Candidatus Bathyarchaeia archaeon
GTGTGGAGGGTCTAGACGCTCTGGAGAAAGCGGCGTCAGAGCATAAGATTAGTGCCTTAGAAGGCTTTGGAGACAAGCTTGAGCGGGAGATTCTTGAAGCTGTTACTTTGGCGAAGAAAAAGAAAGAGCGGGAACTTTTGGGCTTTGCTCTACCAGTCGCCGAGGATATTCAAAGAAGACTTCAAAGCCTCAAGGAAGTCAAATCAGTGAGCGTTGCCGGCTCCGTTAGGAGAAGAAGAGAGACGGTGGGTGATATGGACATTCTAGCGGTTTCTACGGGCCCTCGGAAGGTTATGGACTTCTTTACCAATATGGAAATGGTGAAAGAGGTGGTCTCTAAGGGCGACACAAAGTCGTCGGTCAGACTGGACAACGGGTTGTCGGTGGATCTGCGGGTTGTTGAGGAAGAAAGCTTTGGCTCCGCTCTTCAGTATTTTACCGGATCCAAAGAACACAGCATCAAGATTCGAAAGATAGCAATCAAGAAGGGGCTGAAGCTGAACGAATACGGTGTGTTCACGAAGGCTGGGAAGAAGATAGCTGGCAAGACCGAAGATGGAGTTTACCGTGCGTTAGGACTGCCGTTCATTGAACCAGAGCTTAGAGAAGACAGAGGCGAGATAGAAGCCGCCTTGGAAGGAGAGCTACCTAATTTGGTCAAGCTTTCTGACATCGAGGGAGACTTTCACGTACACTCCAAATGGAGTGAGGGAACGGCCTCGATTGAGGAATTGGCGGAGTATGGAAAGAAGAGGGGATACGAGTACCTTTGCATCACGGATCACACGGGCACTCTGAGAATAGCACATGGTTTGAGCGAAAAAAGGATCCTGGAACAAATCGAGGAGATAGAACGGGTGAATAATCATGTTGACCATTTCCACGTTTTCTCAGGGGCTGAGGTCAACCTCATGGCAGATGGTACGTTGGATATAAGCGATAACATCCTGAAGCAACTAGACTTTGTAATAGCCTCCGTTCACACGGGTTTCAAGATGAAGGCTGAAGCGATGACGAAGCGCCTCATAAGAGCGATCGAGAACGAGAACGTCGATATCATTGGACACCCCACAGGGCGAATCATAAACGAGAGAGAAGCTTACGATTTCGATTTCGACGAAGTCTTTGATGCGGCGAGGAAGAAGGGCACATGCTTTGAGATCAACGCGTTTCCAGATAGATTGGATCTGAACGATGTCAACGCCCGTACAGCTAAGGAGAGGGGCTTGAAGTTAGCTATTGGAACAGACGCGCACAGGCCGGACCATATGCGATTTATGGAGTTTGGCGTTGCGGTAGCGAGAAGAGGGTGGCTTGAGAAGCGTGACCTTCTCAATACATTAGGCTCGAAAGAGTTGTTAGGGACTATAAAGAAGTGAATTTCATGGCGCGTCTTGCACGATTAGTTTTTCGTGACCATGGTCTAGCTTTGTAGAACAAATGAGTTATTGATGAACTCCTCTCCTGATTCTTTCAAAGATTTTGATCCACATATCCCATGTAAGCTTGCCCGTCTGCGTATTTTGTCTGCTGGGATGGTAGGAAACTGCTAGCAAAGGCTTTTCCTCCGTTTTGTAGAACTTTCCGTGCTGGAAACGAGGCTTAGGCCAGACGCTTCTTGCGCAAGCGTATTTCAAGTAAGTGTTGAACGCGGTTCTTC
>CAYZTF010000103.1:0-1554 GCA_964481305.1 uncultured Candidatus Bathyarchaeia archaeon
GGGCATAGGTAATTCCGAAAATCGTGATGATGGCTCCTATCGAAATTGTTCCTATAGGTCGCCTAGACATCTCACAATCCTCCAAGAATACGTCTGTGGCTGGCTTCTTTTGGTTTTCTGCAGACTCTTATCTTCTGTGCACTCTATTAATTTTGTGGTTCTGTTGACGAGCCCCCCCAAGACGACGCTTATTTTCAAAGGCTCCGGGAAATCCAGTCGAGTGTTTCATAACACGATACTAATCTTGATCTGTTAACTCATTGGGAAAGGGCTGGATCAGTTTCTCTTTCATAAGAAGCTTCGCTATCCTTTGAGCCCTATCTATATTTGTGGCCACCATCTCTCGCAGTTTCCGTCTGCTTGGTTTCTTTCTAGTAACCCCCTGCTCAACCGCCTTCATGCCAACGGCCACAGCCTCCTCCACATACATCTCTGTCTCATCCATCGTTGGAATTATGTACTCGTCGCGTATTCCTTTCTCTTCAGCATACCCTGCTATCGCATAGGCGGCCGCTATACACATCTCGTCTGTGATCTTCTTCGCCGTAGCGTCCAATGCGCCTCTGAAGACGGCTGGGAACCCAAGGGAGTTGTTTATCTGATTTGGAAAGTCAGACCTCCCCGTCGCCACGATCCTTGCCCCTGCCTCTTTTGCTTCCCAAGGCCATATTTCGGGCACAGGATTTGCGCCGGCAAAGACTATCGCATCATTGGCCATGCCACGAACCCACTCCCCCTTAATGATTCCTGGCCCGGACTTGGAGTAGGCTATACAGACATCCGCATCCTTCATAGCTTCAGGCATTCCTCCGATTACCCCGTTAGGATTTGTCCTCACACACATCTCCCATTTGGCCGGGTCTCTTCCCTCAAGGTCTTTTCTACCGAGATGCAATGTGCCTTTAGAGTCGACCATTATCATATTCTCGTACTTTGCTCCTGCAACCATTAGGTATTTGGCTACGTTGATGTTGGCTGCCCCGGCCCCGATCAGCGCGATCGAAGCATCTTTAAGCTTCTTGTCAACGACCTTAAGCGCGTTGATCAACCCTGCCAATGTTACTAGGGCGGTTCCTTGCTGGTCGTCGTGCCAAACCGGGATGTCCAATTCGCTTCTCACCTTTTCGAAAATATAGTAGCATTTAGGGGAAGCAATGTCCTCAAGGTTTATGCCTCCAAAAGTCGGCGCCAGCCATTTAACCGCTGCAACTATCTCGTCAGCTTCACTCGTTCCCAGACATATTGGGAAGGCGTCTACACCGCCCAGATACTTGAAAAGTAAGGCCTTTCCCTCCATAACGGGCAATCCGGCCTCTGGACCTATGTCGCCCAATCCGAGAACCCTGCTTCCATCTGAAACCACGGCTACAAAATTTCCTCTGTTTGTGTACTCGAATACGGAGTCTCTGTTCTCGCGTATTCTCTCACATGGCTCAGCTACTCCAGGCGTGTACCACACAGCGAAGTCTTGTAGCGTTCTAACCGGAACCTTTAACCCGACTTCAATCTTCCCTCTGTAAAGGGGATGAAGCTTCAGGGCGAGTTCCTTCGGTC
>CAYZTF010000104.1:0-1531 GCA_964481305.1 uncultured Candidatus Bathyarchaeia archaeon
TGACTTCGGCCTCCTTAGGAATATTCTCTAGAATACCGTCTCTGATCTTGACTTGACTGTCGTTGAAAGACAACATCGTATCCTCTATGACTTAACTGAGCAGACTTAGGCTTCTAGAAACCTTCGCTTCTCCTCTTCAGACAACTCTTGATAGCCGTTCTTCGTCACGGTCACAATGTCGAAGCTGTCGCCGCTACCTATGTCCCTCTTCATGGCCGAGTTGACTGCTCTGACGACCATGGCAATCCCTTCTTGGACCTTCATACCCTCCTTATACTCGGCTTCGAGTACCCCATATGCCACGGGTGAACCTGAGCCTGTCGAAACATACGTCTCTTCGGTAACACTACCGAGAGGGTCTAAAGCAAAGACATGCGGCCCGTCCTCGTCGACTCCGCCTATGATCGCTTGCATGAGTAACGGGTAAGTGCGCGAGGAGAACAAGATGTTTGAAGCCAGCCTCGCTGATGCCTTTACTGGAAACGCCCTATCTTTATCTAGGCGGTAGAGCGTGGCATTAGCCTTCAATATATCCACCACGGTCTGTGCATCGGCGACAACGCCCGCAATGGTCATCGCCAGATGATCGGCGATCTTGTAGACTTTCTTTCCACGCTTATGCGCCACGATGTTACCCATAGTCACCCGAGTATCGGTCGCTATGACAACTCCATCTTTGCAGACGACACCTATGGTAGTCGTACCCTTAAGCGCGCCTACGGAGCCATTGTACATCGATGACCTATCCAATTTAGTTCATATGCCTCGAAGAATGGTTGAAAAGAGTTCCCTCAGAACCTGAGGGTAAACATCTTATTCTGGCTTGAGCCTAACTTAAAAGTATTTCGAAGCCTTCTTCTAGCAGTAAGGATAACCGTAACGTTGGGCCCTAGATTGGAAAAGAATGTCCACAGCATACAGTTGCCAAGGGAGGTTCTAATTGGCTGCGGGGTTCTAAGCAAGGTGGGGGAAGTCTGCAGAGGACTCGGGTTCTCGTCTTCAGCGTTTCTACTAGCTGGACCTAAAACCTCCGAGATAGCGGCGGTAAAAGCGAAAGGTTCCTTGGAGAAGAGCGGATTCAGGATTGAGAATCTCATAGTAGAATCGTCAGAGATGAGATGTGTTTCCGAGGCCGAGAAGATGATCAAAAGAAGCCGCCCCGAGGTCGTATTAGGCGTTGGTGGCGGGAAAGTCATCGACGTGGCTAAGGTCGCCGCGTCAAAATGCCTTGTACCATTTGTCAGTGTTCCAACCACCGCCTCCCACGACGGCATCGCCAGCCAGAGGGCCTCAATCAGAGACCTGAAGACGCCAACCTCAATCCTCGCTCAGACTCCAATAGCGGTCATAGCAGACACGGAAGTAATCCTACAATCTCCCTATAGGCTTACAGCAAGCGGATGCGGCGATATAGTGTCCAAGTACACCGCAGTTAGAGACTGGAAGTTGGCCCACGATCTAAAAGGAGAATATTACGGCGAATATGCGGCCAGTCTAGCTTTGATGAGCGCGAGACTAGTCATGAGAAACG